>JAUYUF010000267.1 GCA_030694835.1 Flavobacteriaceae bacterium
GTTCGAATCCCTCTTTCTCCGCATTTTTAAAACCCTAACCGCTGTTAATCAGTAAGTTAGGGTTTTTTATTTCAACATTTAGCCCACATTTAGCCCACATTCCTACAATACTTTATTAAAACTTATTTACAATAGAATATAATCCTTTTAAGCTACTTTTAGCTTGTAAATTCCACTCCTGATACAATGGAAGCATTTCACAGAAAACGTCGTTGTATGGCTTCGCATAGCCTTCTTTTATCATAATTTCGTTTAAAACTCTGCCGTCATTTAGAATTAAATAGCCTAAAAGTCTTCCGTATTTATCAACTAAATTATTTTGTTCCTGTACTAATGTGCAAATTTCACCCAAACTGACTTGATCTTTTAAAAAATTAAAAGACAAGTAGCCTAATTTAATTAGTAGTGCTGCTGGAATTTGTAGTTCAATTTCATCTTTTTTAATTTTTTTACAATAATTTATTTCTGGTGCATCTATGCCATATAAACGAACTTCAAATTCTTTTTTAGAAATCATATCTTTTAAAATTAAACCATCTCCATCTACAAATTTTACGATTTTGAGAAAATATTTCTGTATTGTTATTTCTTTAGCGTTGTTTTGCATCATATTGCATTATATAAGTATTTGATAATCAGTTAAATATATTGTAAATTTAATCAAAAATAATTTATAAAAAAAATTAAAATTTATGGCAAGACAAAAAGGACATATTAAATATGTCGGAACACTAGGAGAAGTGAGACACTTCAAAATTAAAGGGAAAACTGGATTTTTTGCAGGATTAAAAGGTGGGCCAACTGCTTTACAAATAAAGACTGCACCCGGATTTATCCGTACTCGTGAGAATATGAGCGAGTTTTCAGCTTGCGCCAATGCAGGAAAATCTGTTAGAATTGGTTTATCAGCATTAATGAAGCAAATGACAGATAGCCAGTTTACTGGAAGACTAACTGCTATTATGAAAAAAATTAATATTGAGGATGGATCAGAAGCAAGAGGGCAAAGAGCTGTTTTGGTTTCACAGCAACCGCAATATTTGAAGGGATTAGATTTTAATCGCAATATTTCGTTTAATGGTATCTTTAGCGCTCCGTTTACATTAACTCCCAATGTTGATAGAAATGAAAGTATATTAAGTATTCATGAGTTTAATCCGTTAAATTATTTAAACATACCATCAGGTGCTACTCATTTCAGAATTATTAATGCTCTTTCAGTTATTTCGGATTTTGTTTATAATTCGGCAACTGGCGCTTATGAACCAGCTGAACCTGCTTTGAATGAATTATCAAATATTGCGTATTCAGACTTTACGCCAGTTGATGTGGTAACTTCTTTAATTGATGTAATCGCAGCTTTGCCGGATTCTCCAACATTAACAACAAATGTTGCAGTTTTAGGAAGTATCGGAATTGAATTTTATCAGCAAGTAGGCGTAAACTACTATTTATTTAATGCTGGTAATGCTTTAAAAATACAAGAGGTATTTTAAAAAAACCATCAGTTTGTAAAGTTTATTACTTTAAAAACTTAAACCCTTTCGAAAGAGAGGGTTTTCTGTTTTGCACCGATTTATCTATAATGTGGGCTTATATAGGGCTTATGGTGCAATCAAGTGCGGAATTAGTGTTCATCAATCTAAAATTTAGAAATTGACTTTAGAAAGTGGAAAATCGTTGGTTTGTTAAAAGAAAATAGTAAGTATACCAGAACCATTCCGTTAGGAAATAGCCATTAGGGTAGGTGAGAATTATCGCTGTTTTTTTTGAAAGAATGCCGTAACAAATTGCTTTGTACCACTTAATAACATTGGCATTCTTTTAAAAAAAATGGCATCCATAGGGGTTTGGGGAAATGGAAGATTGCCCCAACTGTATATACCAAGTGCGCTGGCAGTAGCTCGGGCAAGGGTATTGATTTTTTATTTGTGGATTGGGATTTTTGTGATTGCTTTTTTTGGTGGCTTGATGCACTTCTTACCAATAGTATTGAAATTAGATGTTTGTATGTTGATGTTGATGTAGATGTTCTGGAAAAAGTGAAGCATTGAGCCAACGGAAAAGCAATTTATCTATGATTTAGTGGCAAATAAAAAATAATACGCTTGCCGGCAAGTTTTTGTTTTTGTGGGTGCCTAAATAGGTTTTAGTTTACTGTATATCAACTTTTGTTAATGTGTTTATTTAATTTTCTGATAGCACCTACTAAAACAATCCAATTGGTTGTTGATTGTTGTTTTTTGTTACAATTTGAGCTAGGAGCGGGGCTATTTAGGTTTATCCCGCGACATAATGGGACTTATGGTACAAAGGTTTATCCCGGAATGAAATGGAGCCCTTTTGGGTTTGCTACCATAAGACCCCATTATGTTAAATAGCTTGGGATAATTAAAGGTTTATAGCTTTTTGCTTGGCACAGCTTTTTACTATTTTTTTGTACCATTTTTAAAATCATAACTGATTATCCTAAAAAATTGTAAAGTGCTGTATGAGCGTTGGAAAACCTTTAATTATGGTGTGGTGGAAAGCGGAACAACACAAAAGACAGAGGATTTTGAGGTACGAAAAAACTGGATTTTGTGGTGTGGGGAATTAATTTGTTTCAGATTGTGTATTAAAGGAAACATCATTTAGGACCATCTCATTTACGTTTAAAGTAGGTAATAAGAAACGATTAAAAGGAGTGTTTTCAGTTTTACTATGCAACACACCTCTAGCAGTTCCAATCGTTAGCATAACTAAATGACTAATAAAACCCTTTGGAAAAATTATCTCTGATTTATCAGCATTTAAAAATTCTGACCAAGCATCTTCAGAAATGTTAAAATGACATCCTATTTCTAAAATTAGAAAAGGAACTTTTTCTTGTAAGAGATTTATTGAGAAGTAGGTAGAAATAGCTTTATTTTCATTATTTATACCAAATCTTAAATCAGCTTTAAGTTGGATTTGTTTACTTTCTTCAAAAGAAGTTTCTATGATAGCAAATTGCTCTGTAGTTACTTTTCTTAGTGAAAAACCTATGTTTGTTTTATCTGCTGTCATTATGCTGCTACAAGACTTAATGCTGGTTTATCATTATAAGTATAAGAATCTAAAAGTTCCATATAACTTGAGTAGAAACTCTCGGTTTTAACAATTTCATCTGTAATATTTGATTTTTGATAATAAGTATCAACAAGAATTATATCTTCTAATTCAGGAACTTGTATTAATTTAATATTTAGAATATTTTCAATTTTAGTAATTGTTTCTAATTGTAAATTTTCAGAACCTTTTAATAGTTTATTAATGTATTGTGGTGTACAGCCCATCGCAAAAGCTAATTCCTTTTGATTCTTAGGAAAAGCACCTGTTTTTTTATTAGCTCTAAAAGCTGCAAGAATTTTTACAGCAATTGCAAAAGAAGTTTCAAGCCAACTTTCGTTTTCTTGACGCCATTTGGCTTTTTCTAACCAAGTGTTATCTTGTTTAGAATTTTCTTTTAGTCTCTTTTTTATATTATCTATGCTCATGTCAGTTTTTTCTAATAATTAACGAAATTCAACAATATCTAATGTTTCATTGCCACCATCTAAAAGCTCGTTACGAGTGAACTCTAATTTGTCAAGCTCATCTAATAAATGTTGTCTATCATTCATTGTTTTGGTTAGTTTTATTCCCCCACCTGTGATAACAAAGCAATTAGCATCAATACGTATTGCATAAATTCTTAACCAACTTGGGTTTATTATACCTTTTGCTTTGTCTTTTTCATAATCTTCAATTCTTCCTTTACTTAATGGTTCAAAGAATGAAGATAAGTTGTCATTTCCTTTGTATTTACCACTTTCTGCAATATCCTTAAGTTTTTTTTCTAAAAGTACTGCGTCTTGTCTTGTTTTTATAATTGCTTCCTCAATTGTTATACCACTCCAAAAAGGATCATATAAATCATCCTCATGTTCTTCAAAAAAATCATTTAAATAAATTGGGTCATTCCATAATTCAAAACACTTAGCCCAAGCATGTGTAAATTCGTTTTCGTGCTCAAATTGAATAGCATAAATACTGTCTTCTATGACTGCAAATGTATTAATTATTTTCATTAAATCAACCTATGGGTTTATTTTTTATTAATATTTTAACTTTTTTAATTTAATTGAAATTAAATAATTACATTATTTTAGATCTTTAATAAAGGGTTGAAATGCATTTTCAAACTTTGGTAGATTAGTAACTAAAAAAGTATTCATAGTATTCCAGTCTGATTCGTTGAATAAATTTACACCCTGTTGTTCTATTTTTATTCTGCACATTTTATTTTCTGGAAGTTCTTCCCATTCTAATATATTTCCAAAAGATTGTTCTATTGCTTCTTTGTTTTTTATGAGTTTTTTAAAGTATATTTTGTTGGTTTCTTTACTTGAAGTAATTATGGATAGCTCTATTCTTACATAGGATTTAGTAATAACAAATGTATATGAAACACCTCCAATTCCAGCTCCTGTTGATAACCAATGGTCTTTAGATGCGTTTACATTTTCAAATAAAGTAGTATTTGTTATTAAGGGTAATAACTGTTGCCAATATCTTTTACGTACAATATGGCGATTTGACTCAATTCCACTTTCTGTATCAGATGAATATTTAACAAATAATTCATCTTCCATTTCAAACAAAGTAAGTAACCTTTTTAAACTTGCAAACTTAGTGTTGCTATCCATATTGGTTTCAACAAACCAACCATTATTTATCTGATGTGGAGTTCTGAAATCAGTACTATTTCTTGTTATTT
>JAUYUF010000290.1 GCA_030694835.1 Flavobacteriaceae bacterium
AACCGCAGATTTAATTGCAGAAAAATACATCCTTTTGCAACGCGGTAAGAAAAGCTATTTTATTTTAAAGGTTAACTAAATTTAAGGAAGTCGTAAATGACTTCCTTTTTTATAAAAATCGACTATTAATTTGTTTCTCTAAAAGACTTTAACGTTTGAAAAAATAAATAAATAATTTTTTAGTATCTTTAAACTTGCTTATTTACTTTCTTCTAGGCTAATTCAAAGCAAAAAAATTATTTTTTACTGAAATTAAAAAAAGAGTTATGAAAAAATTTAAAATTATTTTAGCACTAGTGGCATCTTTTTACTTAACAACGTCTTGTTCTAACGATGATAACAATTCTGTAACCGGAGATCATTTCCCTTCAACGGTCAGTAATTATTGGATTTATGGTGTTAAATCGATTAATAACACTACTAAAACTACAGTTACTTCACAAGATTATTTAACGGTACTATCAGGTAATCAAATAAATTTTAATTTAGGAGTTAATAGCGGAAATCTTGCAAATGGTTTAATGAACTCCCTTTTAACAATAGGCTCATTAAATAAGACAGCTTCTGCTTTGTCTATTGATGGTGGATTGAAAATTCCTATAATAGGATTCGATGCCCTTACTATCCCATTGTCAAAAGCAGTACTTTATGATATAAATGCAGCTAATAATGCTAATCTTTCTACTTTTTCAGGAACCTATACTCAAGATATTCAAGGATTTCCTTTAACGTTTAAGTATAATTTAACATTCAAAAAAATTCAAAATCTAAGTTCTATTAAAGTAAATAACATTACGTATAGTAATGTTACTGCCACTAGTATAAAATTAAACATGGAAATTTCAACAACAATTAAAATACAAAATATCAATACCACTTTTCCAATATTAAAGTCTAAGGATATTTTAGTAACCACTTCCTATTATGGTGACAAAGTTGGTTTGTTGAGCGCTACTTCAACTATTGATTTTAACTTAGACGCTACAACTCTAGCCTTACTGAAACAATTGAATGTGACCTTAACTATTCCTGATTCAAAATCAACAACCAATATTCAGGAGCTATCATCTTATGTGGTAAAATAAATTTAAAGCTATTATATCATTAAGTTACAACCTCTGATATCGGAGTGGTCAAATCTGCCCAACACTTCAAAAGTATTATTGGGATGTGTTTTGCCTAAATCTTGTGTGGCGATGAACGAACATGAATTATAATTAGCCAAATCAATCACATTAATTCCTCCACTTTTATATTGAGGCAAATAAGAAAAAGCATCTTCAGTATCGCGTATCAAAATTTTCATCCATGGAGGGGTTTTAAAAATACCATTTCCTTTAGAATAAGCTTGACTCAATAATTCGGTCATTCCGTATTCAGAATGTATTTCTGTAACTCCAAATCCTTTGCAAAGTTTATCATGAAGCTCTTCTCTTATCATTTCTCTTCTTTTCCCTTTCATCCCACCAGTTTCCATAACAATTGTATTTTGGAGCTTAAACTGATGTTTTTCAACTAAATCTAATAACGCATAGGTTATGCCAATCAACAAAATTTTAGAATCTTTAGTATTTAAATCATTTAATTTTTCTGCTAAAGTGTCTATATCATTTAAATAAAATCCACTATCTAATTTGTTAGTTTTTTTAATTAAGTCATCAACCATGTAAATTAATGAAGAACCATCTCGTTCTAAATAAGATGGTAACAAAGCTATGATGGTATAATCTACTATTGGCCCGTAAAAAAATTCAAATGATTTTAAATAACTTTCTTCATATATAGAAGTGTCAAGTACAAAATGTTTGCTTTGAATTTGTCCTGTTGTTCCACTGCTTAAAAATATTTGTTCAGGGATTGACTTCCCTGTGATAACTTTAAATTGTTTAAAAAAATCTACTGGCAAAAAAGGAATGTCAGTAATTTGCTTTACTGATGAAGTATCAAAATTTAAAATATCTAAAAATTGTTGGTAAACAATATTATTTTTTGCTTGATGTTGGAAAATTTCCAACGCCAATTGTTCAAATTCTTCTGATGAGCCAATTTTAAAAATGCGATTTCTAAACATATTTCCTGTCCCAACTTTTCGGGATGATTAAGCAAATTTACAAAAATGTTCCGCTTCTATTTTGTAAAGGTAGATTTCTATATTTAGAAATAGCTTAGCCATAAAAAATTTGTATTTTTGTACCACTAATACCAATTGCGATTGGTTTAGTTCATAATTAATAATGGTATAAAATAATAAATCATGAATACTTCAGCAATACAATCTTCAATTTCAGAAACATTAAAAAAATTAGGTGTTAAAGAATTAAATTATGGTGCCTCAACAGGCTTAAATCATTTAAAAACTTCAGGGAAAATTTTAGATTCTTTTTCTCCTGTAGATGGAACACTTATCGGTTCTGTAGGAACTTCTACCGCAACAGAATATCAAATGGTGATGAAAACTGCTGAAGCAGCAGCCATAGCATGGAAACAAATTCCTGCACCAAAACGCGGTGAATTTGTCAGACAATTTGGTGATAAATTGCGCGAATTAAAACAGCCTCTTGGCGAATTGGTTTCTTATGAAATGGGAAAAAGTCTGCAAGAAGGTTTAGGAGAAGTACAAGAAATGATTGATATCTGCGATTTTGCAGTTGGCTTATCTAGACAATTGTACGGACTTACAATGCATAGCGAACGCCCAATGCATCGTATGTACGAACAATACCATCCACTTGGAATTGTAGGAATTATTTCTTCCTTTAATTTTCCTGTTGCAGTTTGGGCTTGGAATACCGCTTTAGCTTGGGTTTGTGGTGATGTATGTGTTTGGAAACCATCTTCAAAAACACCTTTATGCGCTATTGCATGTCAAAATATTATTGGTGAAGTGCTAAAAAACAATAATGTTCCAGAAGGTGTAAGCTGTATGGTTATTGGTAATGAAAATGGAGATTTAATAAATAATGATAAACGTATTCCACTAATTTCATTTACCGGCTCGACTCGTATTGGAAGACACGTGGCAAAAACAGTTGCAGAACGATTTGGTAAAACAATATTAGAATTAGGTGGTAATAATGCCATCATTGTTTCTAAAGAAGCTGATTTATCTATGGTATTAATTGGGGCTGTATTTGGAGCCGTTGGAACCGCTGGGCAACGTTGTACAAGTACACGTAGATTAATTATACACGAAAGTATTTACAACAAAACAATAGACATATTGCAAAAAGCTTATGCTCAACTTACGATTGGAAATCCTTTAGACGCTAAAAATCATGTGGGTCCGTTAATTGATAAAGGTGCAATAAAAGATTATTTAAATGCTATTGAAAAAGCCAAAGAAGAAGGTGGTAGAATGATTGTTGATGGTGGCGTCTTAACAGGTGATGGTTATGAAAGTGGGTGTTATGTTAGACCATGTATTATTGAAGCAGAAAATAGTTTTGAAATTGTACAAGAAGAAACTTTTGCACCTGTTTTATATGTGATGAAATACAATACAATAGAAGAAGCTATTGCATATCAGAATGGTGTTCCTCAAGGATTATCATCTTCTATATTTACTAACAATATGCGCGAAATGGAATTATTCCTTTCTGCAAATGGCTCAGATTGTGGTATTGCTAATGTTAATATTGGAACTTCCGGTGCAGAAATTGGTGGTGCTTTTGGTGGTGAAAAAGAAACCGGTGGAGGACGTGAAAGTGGTTCTGATGCCTGGAAAGTTTATATGAGACGTCAAACAAATACTATTAATTACGGAACTCAATTACCGTTAGCCCAAGGAATTAAATTTGATTTCTAAAATTTTATAGATTTTTTTCGTATATTCGGTCTATCAACGAGACCCAAGCACAGAATTTAATTTAAAATTTTAGTTTTATGAAACGACAACAGTTTATTCAAATGGTGTTGGTTTTCATTTCTATATTTTTCCTTCAAGGTTGTAGTAATGAAACCACACAAATGGCTCGAGTACAATTTATTTTAGTTGATGCTCCGGGCGATTATGAAGAAGTTAACATCGATTTAAAAGATGTAATGATTAACAGAACCAATGAAGATTCTGGCTGGGAAAGTGTTGGTAATGTCCAACCGGGAATTTATAATTTATTAGATTATACCGGTGGTTTTGAAGCATTAATTGCAGATGCTGAATTGCCATCTGGAAATATTAATCAAATACGATTAATCTTAGGAAACCAAAATACTATCAAACTTGAAGGGAGTGATGAGCTTTTAAAATTAGATACTCCAAGTGCACAACAATCCGGATTAAAATTAAAAGTTAATACGGAAATAATGGGAGGAATACTCTATACTTTTATCCTAGATTTTGATGCAGATAAATCAATTGTTAAAGCCGGAAAATCAGGAAAATACAACTTAAAACCTGTTATAAGAGTTACTACTGAAGCAACATCTGGAGCTATAATTGGAAAAATTATGCCTTTTGAATATATAGCCAACGTAAGTGCTTTTAATCTTACAGACACCATTTCTACACATACAGATAGTCTCGGAAAATTTATGCTTAAAGGGGTATTGCCCGGATCCTATAAATTAGTTGTAACACCTGATACTTTATCTGGATTTACACCTAAAGAATTAGAAAACGTAAATGTTACTCTTGGCAATATAACAGATGTTGGAACAATTACATTTCAATAAAAACGAAAAGTCCCGATCACTCGGGACTTTCGTTTAATTGGTTATCACTAACCAACTAAAAATCAACTAACCAAACTTTATTTTTAACTATATTTTCTAATCTATAAATACTTTTCAGATATTTACAATCAAAATAATTTACTTTTTTTGTAACTTTATTCTTTAGTAATTATCTTAATCTGATATTGATCAATTACTATGCCAATATTTTTATTATGAGAAAAACAATTCTAATTTTAGCTTTTACCTTACTATCAATATTTATTTACGCTCAAGTAGACAATCAAAGTGGAAGTCAGCATCTTCGGATAGGGGCTAATTTTTTTGGAAATGACACCAATTTAAAAGTCGGGTATAACTACGGAATCAGTGAAATGTTTTCTGTTGGAGCTGGAGCATATGTTTTAAATGATTTTTATGGATTTATTCGAGGTGATTTTTATTTAGACTCTGTTATTCCAATGCCTATTAATTTAAACGTTTATGCAGGTCTTGAACTTGGCGTTTTTGGTATAGACTTTCTTAATTTCGATCCTCAATTAGGGATTGGATACTCTTTATCTAGAAATATTGAATTATATTTTGAAATTGGGAATACTGGTACGGCTGGTGTTAGTTTTAAATTTTAATATTTTTCTATTATTATGATACTACACTGTACTTATCCATTCAAAGCTTCTGCTCCACCTACAATTTCAAGAATTTCATTTGTAATTGCAGCTTGTCTCGCTTTGTTATAATTAAGTTTGAGTTCGTTTTTAAGATCATTTGCATTATCAGTAGCTTTATGCATAGCTGTCATACGCGCTCCATGTTCTGCAGCAAAAGAATCTCTTATAGCCTTATATAATTGCATTTTTAAAGACTTAGGAATCAATTCTAAAACAATCTCATTTTTAGAAGGTTCAAAAATATAATCTAAATTATCATTAACACTCCCTTCAGCAGGAACAATTGGTAAAAACTGTTCTATAGTTGGAATCTGATTAGCTGCATTTTTGAATATATTATATCCTATATGGATTTTATCATATGTTTTATTAGCAAAACTTTCCATTAAAAAAGAAGCAATTTTTGCACCATTTTCAAAGGTTAGATCTTCATATATAACACTTTGATTTTGAACAATCTTATAAGATTTTGATAGAATATCATTACCTTTTTTTCCAATTGTTAAAAAAGTTACATTTTTATCTTTATAATTCTCTTCAATAAACTGAAGTGTCATTTTAACAACTTGTGAGTTAAATGCACCACACAATCCTCTATTGGAGGTTATAACTACAAATAATACATTTGATACTTCACGTTGATCAGCATAAACTCCACCTGATTCAACACTCAATGTACCACTTAAACTTTGCAATAATTCTGAAAGTTTATTGGAGTACGGACGCATTTGAGTAATAGCGCTTTGAGCTTTCTTCAATTTAGCAGCTGATACCATTTTCATAGCACTGGTAATTTGCATGGTTGAAGAAACCGAAGCAATTCTATTTCTAATTTCTTTTAAGTTTGCCATCCTTTGTCTATGTTGAATTATAAATGTTGAATTATAAATTAAATCTAACATTCAAAATTTATAATTTCTTAATTATATTTTGCTGAAATTTCTTTGGCTGCTTCTTTTAAAGTATCCGTAATTTCATCTGTTAATTTACCGGCTTTTAAATCAGCTAAAACATTTTGATGTTTGGCTCTAAGATATATTAAATAATCTTTTTCAAACTCTTTTACTTTATGTACAGGAACATTTCTTAATAAATCATTTGTCCCAGCATATATAATTGCTGTTTGATCTTCTACTGTATAAGGGTCGTTTTGAGCCTGTTTTAAAATCTCAACATTCCTTCTTCCCTTGTTAATTACATTGAGTGTTGCAGCGTCCAAATCAGATCCAAACTTAGCAAAAGCCTCTAATTCTCTATATTGAGCTTGATCTAATTTCAACGTTCCAGCCACTTTTTTCATCGATTTAATTTGAGCATTTCCTCCCACACGTGATACAGAAATACCTACGTTAATTGCTGGCCTAACACCTGCGTTAAATAAATCAGATTCTAAGAATATTTGACCGTCAGTAATTGAAATTACGTTGGTTGGAATATAAGCAGAAACGTCTCCCGCTTGAGTTTCAATAATAGGCAATGCGGTTAATGAACCTCCTCCTTTTATTTTTCCTTGTAAAGAGTCTGGAATATCATTCATTTTTGCAGCAATCGTATCGTTATTGATAACTTTCGCAGCTCTTTCTAATAATCTTGAGTGAAGATAGAAAACGTCTCCAGGATATGCCTCACGTCCTGGTGGTCTTCTTAAGATTAATGAAATCTCACGGTAAGCGATAGCTTGCTTAGATAAATCATCATAAACAATTAAAGCCGGGCGACCTGTATCTCTAAAGTACTCACCAATTGCAGCACCTGCAAATGGTGCATAAACTTGCATTGATGCTGGATCTGATGCATTTGCAGCAACAATAGTTGTATAAGCCAACGCGCCTCTTTCTTCCAACATTTTTGCAATACCAGCAATAGTAGAACCTTTTTGCCCAATTGCAACATATATACAATATACAGGAACTCCTGCATCGTAAAATTCTTTTTGATTTAAAATCGTATCTAGAGCAACAGTAGATTTACCTGTTTGTCTATCACCAATGATTAACTCTCTTTGCCCTCTTCCAATTGGAATCATCGCATCTACAGCTTTAATACCAGTTTGTAATGGCTCATTTACCGGTTGACGAAAAATTACCCCCGGAGCTCTTCGCTCAAGTGGCATTTCAAAGGTTTCTCCATCAATAGGCCCTTTACCATCAATTGGATTTCCTAAAGTATCTACTACTCTTCCAACAATTCCTTCGCCAACTCTAATAGATGCAATTCGTTGTGTGCGTTTTACAGTAGCTCCTTCTTTGATTTCAGTAGAAGGACCCAAAAGCACCACTCCAACATTATCTTCTTCTAAGTTTAATACAATACCTTCTAATCCATTATCAAACTGAACTAACTCTCCGTATTGCACATTTTCTAATCCGTATACACGAGCAATACCATCACCTACTTGTAATACTGTACCAACTTCATCAAGAGTTGCACTGCTTTCAAATCCGGTTAATTGTTGCTTTAAAATTGCTGATACTTCAGCTGGTCTAACTGCTGCCATTTTCATTTATTTTTTTATCTTTTGAGATACAATTTTTTAATAATTTGGTAAATATAGATTTTTCTTAAAATCTCTTTTTAATGATTGGAATTTTTGTAAAATACTAGCATCGTATTGAACGTCTCCTAATCTTAAAACAAAACCTCCAATAATTTCAGGATTTATAATATTTTTAATACTTATTTCTTTTGATGTAAGCGTATTAATTTTATCCAAGATTAATTTTTCCATTTCTGGTGTTAATGGAATTGCTGTTGTTACAATTGCAACTTCATATCCCATTAAGAAATCAAAAATAATTGTGTATTCTTTAGCCGTAAGTAATAATATTTCAATTCGTTTATTCTCTATTAATAAATGAATCAAGCCATTTGATAATTCATTAACATGTGATTCAAAAATGGCATTTAGCACCTTTCTTTTTGTTTCAGATTTAATAATTGGACTTTTTAACATTACTTGCAATTCCTTGCTTTCTGAAATAGTATTAGCAATAAGAAGCATGTTTTCATTCACTTCTTCATGCAATCCATGCTCTTTAGCTAGATTGAGTAGCGCTTTTGCGTATCGTAATGCTGCTCTAGTTCCTTTCATGAGCTTAGTTTAGCTTAACATCTTTTAACATATCACCAATAACTTTTAATTGTTTTTCTTTTGATGATAATTCTTCTTTAATAACTTTTTCAGCAATACTGATAGATAATTCTGCAACTTGATTTTTTAATTCAACAATAGCCGCTTGTTTTTCATTTTCTATCGTAAATTTAGCTTGCTCTATTAACTTTGATGATTGCTTTTTGGCTTCATCTCTTGCTTCAGAAATCAATTTATCTTTAATTTCTTTTGCATCCTTCATCATTGCATCTCTTTCAGCTCGTGCTTCTTTAAGAATACGCTCATTATCAGCTTTTAAATTTAGCATTTCTAAACGTGCTTTTTCTGCAGATAATAATGCATCATTTATAGAGTCTTCTCTTTCTTTAACAGCATTTAATATCGGTTTCCATGCCAATTTTTTCAACAAAAAGAAAAATGCCAAGAAAATAATGGTAGTCCAAAATATTAAACTTTCAGGTGCTACAAAATTCATAATTTATATTTTATTATTTATTTACAATCTTATAAAAATCAAACACTTTAACCAACCGTTAAAGTGTTTGAAATAAAAATTTACTTTGCGATTAACGCAACTACCACAGCGAAAAGTGCAACACCTTCAATAAGTGCAGCAGCAATAATCATTGCAGTTTGAATTTTTGCAGCAGCTTCAGGTTGACGCGCAATTGCATCCATAGCTGAACCACCAATTTTACCAATACCTAAACCTGCGCCAATTGCAGCAAGTCCAGCACCAATTCCTGCTAATACCATAATCTAAAATTTATTATTATTAATTAAACATTCTTATTAATGATGATCATCGGCTACTGCCTGACCAATAAATAGTGCTGATAACAAGGTAAAAACATACGCTTGTAAGGCAGCAACTAGCATTTCTAACATACTCATAAAAATGACAAATGCACCAGAAATTGGTGAAACTGCCACGGTTTTAAATATAAATATCAAAGAAACTAAACTTAATATGATAATATGTCCCGCAGCAATATTTGCAAAAAGACGTATCATTAATGCAAAAGGCTTTGTTAACATCCCAATAATTTCTATCGGAACCATAATTGGATAAAGAGCCTTGGGTACTGGAGGCATTAAAATATGTTTCCAATAATATTTATTCCCACTAAAAGTAGTAATCAAAAAAGTGAAAGAAGCCAGCACAAAGGTAAAAGCTATATTTCCTGTTAAGTTAGCACTAAATGGGAAAAATGGAATCAATCCGATTAAATTGTTAATCCAGATAAAAAAGAAAATTGATAATAAATACGGCATGTATTTAGCGTAATTTTTCTTTCCAATATTAGGTATAGCAATATCATCGCGTACAAACAAAATTAATGGTTCCATAAAACCCGCAATTCCTTTAGGTGCGCCATTATTTAATTTATATGATTTTGCTACTGCTGTGAATATTAAAAATAAAATCACAACCGATAATAACATCGAAAAAACCAATTTAGTAATCGAGAAATTAAGTGGTCTTACCGAATAATCTAAGGCTTCTGCATGTCCATCATGAATTTTATCAGCATAGAATATATTGTCATGAATTCTAACAAATTTTTGACCTTTCTTCTCTACAACAACTTCACCATTATTATCGTGATGAAATTCACTCGATAAAAATGTTACCAACCCATTATCAGTATATAAAATAATTGGGAGTGGCATGGAATATGAAACACCGTTCCAATTAAATAGATGAAATTCATGAGAATCTGCAATGTGATGATTAATTAAATCACTAGCGCTAAACTCCTTTTCGGTCTGTTTTTCAGACGCGTGCTCAACTTCAGGCTCTTGGCTATAAGAAATTTGAACAAACGTGAATAGCATCGCAATCGCTAATAAAACTATTTTGAGTGGTTTTGTAGCTATCATTTACATTAATATTGTTTACTTCCTTAAAAATTTGGTGCAAAAGTAAACAATTAATTCAAAAATATAAACTTATTCTTTAGGTATTGAGTTTAAAAGTTTAATGGAATAGAAGATTTCGAAAAATAAAAACAAAAAATAGGGAACAAAAAAAGCAATAACATCGGGTATATAATTAATTTTTTCTGATTGTATTAAAGGTAATAAGAATATTACTGATGCTAACATTTTTAGTAAACTCAAAGCCATAAAAGCAAACCCAGTTTTTTCGAAGAAAATATTTTTTACGGCTATCAATGACAATAATATTAAAAATGTTATAGTAAAATGAAAAAAGTAAATTGTGGAAGTATTGTAATAAAATGTTATTGAATCAAAAATGTTTTTTTGAAATAAATACTGAGCAACAAATAATAAAATAGTTAACCCGAGTAAATATTTTAATAAATGCTTAATCTCTTTTTTCATCTTCTTTACTCATTAATATAACTCGTTTTATTACTAAATACAAAGAACCAAAAACTGCTAATAGCGATAGTATAACTGTAAATAAACTATAATTATTTGGGTATTTTTCATCAAGCCATTGTCCAACAAAAGCAGCAATAGTAATTGTTATAGCCATTTGAAAAACAACTGACGAGAAATAAATGTATTTATTAATAGGTTTATCAGATTGATTGTCCATTACTTTTTTCTTCAGTATAATTGACACCTTTCATGTTACAGGAAGCATTAAAAGTAGCACCAGGTTCTACTGATAACTTATTAATATTCACTTCTCCATTAATTACAGCATTCGATTTTAAAGAAAGTGTATTGCTTACATAAAGTTTTCCAGTGAAAATTCCTTCAATATCGGCATCACCACAAATGATGGTTCCTTTTATAATACTATCTTTTCCAATAACAATTTTTCCTTTTATATTGATTGTTCCTTCTATATTTCCATCAATTCGAAAATCGCCTTCTGAAATTAAATTACCAACAAATGAAGTGTTTTTTCCAATTACATTTCTTTCTAATATGAGTATTTCTGGCTTTGGTTTCTTTTCTGAAAACATGATATTAATTGTTTTTTAAAGTATTGATAACTTCTATTGCTTTTTTCCCCTCTTCTGTATTTGGGTAGGTTAAAGCTACAAATTCTAATGCGGTTTTAAAAGATGATACGCCGTCTATTTTACCAATTGTAAATGCTTTTAATAATTCAAATTTAGGGATTAAATCTGTTTGACTATAATCAGGAATTACTTTTTTCAATTGTTTTAAAACCTCATCGTATTGTTCATCTTCATATAATAAGAATATATTTTTATAAACTTTTTCTGGTGTATTTTCATTGATTGAAATATCTATTGTTTTTTCCGTTTTTTGAACCAAAGTTGCATATAACGAATTTGGATGTTGTTCAACAATTTGATTTCTTAACTGATTCGCTTTTTGCTCATTTGTGGTGCTATAAATACGATATAAATGATATTTAGCTGGTAAATAAAAAGATCCGTTTTCACCAAAAGAAAGCACTTTTTCAAATCTATTAACAGCTAAATCATTTCTTAAAAATTGTTCTTTATAAATCAGACCGAGTTTATAATAAGCTTCATTTCTAACTTGCTGAATACTGTCAATCTGCTTTTGATCTGTTGGAATACTAGTTAAATAATAATCAGGATTTAATCTTGCATCTAAAACAGTATTTTTATCTGTAATTTCGGTGTTTGTGCTAGATAAATTATTGTTTTTCCAATTATCTACTAATGAACGATTTCCCCATTTTTTTTGAAAGTCGCTTATTCCAGCTTTAACAATTTCAGGATTATAAAAATACCATTTTCCCGTATTGTTCTCTTTAATTTTAACAAGTTTTAAGTTTGCTTCAAGATTATTAAGAGCAGTTTTTTTATCAGACTTTATTCGCTCAATTAAAGTGTTGACAAAAGTTGTTTTTTCATCATCACTCATGTTCGCTAATCTTAAAATACTGTCGTTTGTTTGAGCCAAATTTTCGTTTAGTATAACATCATCTAAACTTTTTCTAATTCGTTTAATTTTCAATACTCTCTTAGTATTTTGATTTTCAGAAAAATTTAAAACACTATCATAATAACTGCCAGAAGAAATATAATTTCCTTTGTTAAAATGAATATTTCCCAGAGCTTCATAGGAAAGTTCTTTCTGAAAACGATCTGCATTTTTGGCTCCAGCAGACTTTTTAAATTGCTTTTCAGCCTCATCTATGTTTTTGTTTTTAAGATAAACCATTCCTAAATGGTAATGCAGTCTGTCTAAATAAGCTCTATTGTCTCTATCTTTAATTAACTCATTCAATTTCTGAGTCATTTTTTTAACATCTCCAGTATTTTCGAAGTTTTTAGCCTGTTCTATTTCAGCGTTTATTTGATACTTAAATGGAGCTTTTTTATTTGAAATTATTTTTTGAAATGCATAATTTGATGAGTCTATTTTTTTCTCTTGGCGGTATAATTGACCTAAAATCATTGAATTTCTAGATGATTGCTCCAATTTATCAGAAATAATTATCGATTTGTTTAAGTGATTTATCACTTGCTGAGTACTATCAGAATATTTATAAGCCATCGCTAAAGCAGTGTATGCATCAAATCTATCTTTATCTGATAATTTATTATTTTTAAGCAACGCTTTCAATGAAAGTATCGATATATCTTCATTTTGTAGGCGAAGATTTGTTTTGGCTTGCCAAATTTTAGTTTCATTAATTAAATCAGCGTTTGGATAATTTTTAATCACATAATTAAATGCTTCTAAAGCTGGAACGAACCGCTGAGAATAATATCTAGATTTTCCTAACAATAAATACGCATTATCAATTTGAGGATTACGTTCTTTATTATAGAAATTCATAGAATGCTTTTGAATGGCTTTTACGGCTTTTTCTTCTGCTTTTGTAAAAGCTTCAGAAGAATTATCAGCTGTGGCGGTCATTCCCGGAAGCGCTAGTTCATCAATTTTTAGTGGTTCAATGGGCAAAACTTCCCAATAATTATCACTATAATTATTATTGAGCTGTTTTATTCCATCTTCAAATGCTAACTGACCGTTATAAAGCACATTATACTTAGCTGAAAATGAGTGAAAACTTCGATTTAAAAAAGCATTTTTCCGAGTTGAACACCCTGTTAATATAAGAATACTAACTGTAATAAAAACAACATTAATCTTTTTATTCAAAATATTTTAATTTATATTATAACAGAAATTTATTAAATTTATTACAAATAGGTTTGGTTCGTAAAAATACAAATTAATCTAAAAAATAAGCCTAACTTTTTTCAGGATAATTGAATATTGTTGCTTAAAAATTTAAAAATACTACTTTAAACAAAGCGTTTCACAATTTCTTTAACTGATTCTATCTTTTTAGTATATTCAATACTTGGTCCGGCAACCCAAACAGTTTTATAAGTAGCTTTAGTTGCAGCTTTGGTAACTGCTGATGTTCCGACCATAAATCGCAGCATTTTCACCCATTTTTTAAGTTTTTTATTTTTATTTAAAATGGTTTCAAGCCATGTTTGGTTGGTTCCAATTTTCTGAACATAATCTGTGTTGATAACAGTACATGGTGTTCCTGAAATTTTCTCGGTAACAACAATGTCTTTTTCTCCATAATAAACACAAGCTTGTTTGTATTCTTCAGAAATTTCCGCTTCCTCAGCTGCAATAAACGGACTTCCAATAGAGACTCCAATAGCACCTAATTTCATCATTTTATCTAGTTCAGCTTTATTCCCAACACCACCTGCAGAAATAACTGGAATGTTACAATTTTTAACTAATTCAGGAATTAATAATTCTGGTGATAAATTTCCTCGATGTCCACCTGCTAAATTATTAACTGCTATAACCGCATCACAGCCTAATGATTCTACTTTTTTAGCGAAATCTAAATTAGTAACATCACAAAAGACTTTAATTCCTTTCGGTTTTGCCTTATTGATGGTATCTTCTGGGCTACCCAAAGAGGTGATAATAAAATCCGCTCCACATTCACAAATAACCTCTAACTGCTCGTGATATTTTATATTTGATTTATTAACTATTAAATTAAATCCGTATGCACCGCCTTTTGGTTTTGCTGCTTTCAATGCTAAAATAGCTTCTTTTAGTAGATCAGCATTTCTAAAATTTAAGGCAGGAATACAAGCCGCAACTCCACTTTCCATTCCCGCTATAGACATTTTAACATTTGACACCAAAAACATAGGTGCCATTATTATTGGATGTTGTATTTGCAAAAGGTCAGCCAAGTTTTGGTGTTTTGTATCCATTTTGATTAATTTTAATTATTTCAAATATAATAAATTTAATATGCATGCATAATATTATTATTGTAATTAATATCGGTATCATAAAATCATTAAAAAATGTAACTTTACACCAGTATTTAATGATATGACAGAAGATATTTTAAAAGCAATTCCAATAGGTATCAGTTTGGCATTTATGATTGGCCCCGTGTTTTTTATGCTTTTACACACCAGCATTGTTAAAGGGATTAGGGCTGCAATAGTTTTTAATTTAGGAGTTGTATTAGGCGATGTTGTTTTTATTTTAATGGCATACTTTGGAAGTCATCAATTGTTAGAAAGGCTTAAAGATGATCCAAATCTTTTTCTTCTTGGCGGAATGATTTTGTTTGTTTACGGACTAACTATGTACATTAAAAAAGCTGTCATCATTGTTCAAGATGAAGATTTAGTAATTCCCGAAGCCAATAATTATCTGAGATTATTTGCCAAAGGATTTCTACTTAACTTTATTAATATTGGCGTTTTGGCGTTTTGGTTATTATTATTGGTTGGATTTGGATCTAATCTTGAAATGGACGGAAATAGAATATTTAATTTCTTTTTGGCAATTTTAGTTACTTATTTTATTATTGATTTAGGTAAAATATTTCTTGCTAAACAACTCCAAAATAAATTAACCCCACCCATTATTTATAAAATTAAAAGAGGGATGGGATTATTATTAATGTTTTTTGGATTACTTATGTTATCAAAAGGATTATTGCCTAAAGATCTGCTCAATGTTGATCAGTTAATTCACCTGATACAATAAGAAATATTTTCTTCAACCGACTTTGTAATCAGTTCTATAATTTTACGGTGTTCGTTTAGCCTCTCTTTTTCCAGCAAAGCCTGATCATTCTGAATACCACGGAAAGCCAGATACCCCAAAAGCAGGCAGGGGATTCCGATACCAAGAAAAAAGAGAAGAGGTATCTTTTTACGCTTCTGTATGGATATTTTCATTGTCAATTTGACAGCCAATATAGTAAAAACAAGGCAGAAACAGGTATATTATAGGATATTCATTTTAATAAAAGGGGCACAACGACCAATCATTGTGCCCCCTGATAATGCTCATATTGTGTGTCTTTTATTTCGGCAGGAAGTTCTCCATCACCCACAGTTCGCTCTTTGACCCCTCATTTACGATGAACGCAAAGCGGCTATTGTCCGGGTGTAGCGCGAAGTACTCCATCTTTGGAATGTTGAGGTCCAGCTTCAGCGGCGTCCCGCCCTGCACCGGAACCCGCCAGATTTCACTGCTCGCGGTACCGAGTGCCCGGGCGATGATGTAATGGCCGTCCCTGGTCCACCTCAGCCCGTAATACTTCGCCAAACCGCTAAATAGCTCCCGCGGCTCCCCTCCGTTGAGGGACACGGTCTTTACGGCGCCGTCCACCTGGAATACCACTTCCTGGCCGTCCGGCGAGAGGTCGTAGTTCATGCTCCCTGCCTTGACAACTTCCGACTCCTCACCGGTATCGAGGTTGCGTTTCGTGACGATGGGCCCCACCTTTATGAAGACCAGGGTCTTCCCATCCGGACAGAGCTTGGGGACGAAGCCTCCATCTTTCAACTTAGTGATCTCGCTTGTTTCAGTGTCAATTCGGAAGATTCCATTTTCTGTCTCCGTAATCCCGAGCGCGATGATGGAACGGCCGTCCGGCGCCCAGGAGATCTGGTTAACCCAACGAAGATGCGGCTGCGGCGACAGAAAACGCTCTTCCCCGGTTGCGGCGGACCGGATCGTGAGGATGTTTTTTTCGGGACCGACGCCGTCACCCAGATGTGAAATGAAGAGCAAGTTCCTGCCGTCGGGTGACCATGTTGGCTGTGACGGTGGTTCGGTATACCGCGTCGTGACCGGCGCGGGTGGCACGAGTACCTTACCGGTTTCAAGGTCGAGCGCACCGTTATAGAGGCGACCAAAACGGGTGTAAGTCTTGTAATAAAAGGAGCCGTCGGGTGCAAAGCCAAGAATCCCCAGACCATTAGAGTGACCCTCGCCGAAATCCTTTTTCAGCAATTCCGGTTCTCCTTGCTGCTTCCCACCGGTAATGTGGACGGTCCAGATGTCCCACGTCCCCGAGCGGTCGCTGAGAAAGACAAGGCTTCTCCCGTCCGGTGTCCATCCAAGCAGTCGATCCTCCGCGGGATGCCCGGCAACAACGACCTCATTCCGGCCATCGACGGTCATCAGGAAGACGTCGCCATGGGGTAGGCTGCCCTCACGCACGGAACTGAACGCGACAAATCGCCCATCGGGCGAGAAACTGGCCTTTAACCAGTTCGAAGTAATACTCCTCAGGACGCGCACCGAGCCGTCCGCTGTCGAGAACAGCGTCAGTTCACTCGCCTTGTTATAACTGTGAAGTGCAAGGATGGACCCTGCGTCAGGCGACCAGTCCAAGGGTATAACATCAGCCGCGCCTTTCTCACTGTAAAGGGTGCGAAGGCTCGAACCATCCAGGTTTCTAATCCGCAGTTGAGAGATGCCGTCCTTCGCATACCAGGCGTATGCGATTTGTTTCCCGTCGCGTGAGAACGCTTGGAAATAGCCGGACTCTCCAGTCTCGCTCCAGTGCCCCCTATTTGTGATTCGGCTCCTCTGTCCGCTGGCAACTTCGAACTGGACCACGTCACCCGTGTCCCAGTCTATACCTCTGATGTACTTGCCATCCGCGGTCAAGACCTCATCGACGCCGGAGGCGTCTGTGAGAACCCGGCGTGTGACGAGTCCCCCGGTATCCCTAGCGCTAACGGAACCGCCCAATGCCACCAGTCTTGCTTTTGCCAATGCCACCACTTCGATTTGATCGGGATAAGTGTTGACCAGGCGTATGAAATATTCATTGGCTTTTTGTTTGCCCATTTTTTCGTTCACTAATCCTAAACGATACAGGGTTTTAGCACATAACTGACGATCATTCGGATATTTTTTCAAAATGTTCAAGTAGAGTTCAACAGCCTTATCTAGGTTGCCGGATACTTCTTCCTCATAAATTGCGGCAGTAAGCGATACTGATGCTTTGTTGTCCTGGGCAGAAATTGAGCCCGTTAAAAGAACAAGGGCAACAATTAAAATCATATGTGTTTTAATCCGTGAATAACTTGTTTTGAAGTGGCCGGATTGAACTCGCATAAGTTTAGACTCATACGAATTTGTACTTTGTAACGATACTCGTTTCATATCATAAATTTTTTGATAAAAGTAGCCCCTCCTTAGGTTAAACATTTGAGGATATGGTTAAGTTTGGTTAAGATTAGGTGAAGATTCGTCCGAATTAAATTTATATCCAATCCCTCGAACTCCTGTAATCCAGCGTGAATGCTCAGGATCGTCCTCAACTTTTTTCCTCAGGTTTGCAATATGAGTATCTACAGTCCTAGGAGTGACGTAAACCTCCTTACCCCAAACGCTGTCAAGAATGTCATCTCGTTTTAGTACCTGTCCTGTACGCTGCATCAGTAATTTAATCAAAGCAAATTCGATAGTTGTAAGCTGTATGGTTTCGTTATTTTTTGTAAAAAGATATTTCGAGGAATTCAGCACAAATGGACCAAGTTGTATTAATGTAGCAGCGGATTGATGGTTTTTCATCTCCGACCTGCGCAGTAAAGCCTTTACTCGTGCACGGAGTTCGAACGGACTAAAGGGCTTGGTTATATAATCGTCTGCACCGAGTTCTAAACCGAGTACTTTATCGAATTGTTGGCCTTTTGCTGTCAGCATAATGATTGGTGTTCCTATATCACGCCGCCTTAATTCTTTGCAAATCTCTAGTCCATTCATCCCTGGTAGCATCAGGTCGAGCAGGATGATATCGAGATCTAGATTCATTGCCTTTTCAAGCCCTTCCGTTCCTGTGGAAGCAGATTCGACAAGATAGCCTTCAAATTTAAAATCATCCTCCAGTGGCATCCGTATTGCTGTATCATCTTCAATAATCAAAATCTTTTTCATGTATATATAATTTATTTATTAATGGGGAGATGTACACAGAAAGTGCTCCCTTCGCCAATTTTGCTTTCCAGCGTCAGACTCCCCTTATGGGCTTCCATAATGTTTTTAACGATTGTTAAACCAATTCCACTTCCTTTGATACCCATTCTCTGTGGTTCGTCGCCGCGATAAAAGCGGTCGAATATTTTTTCCTGATCTTTAGTGGAAATACCAATTCCGTAATCCTTTACACAAATCAGCAATTCATTCTCTTCTAAAAATAGGCTGATGTCAATTTTTCTGGATGTTCCAGAGAATTTTATGGCATTTTCGACAAGGTTATAAAAAACCTGAAGCAGAGCATTTTTATCAGCTGTGATGAGCGGTATCTGATCGGGGCAATTATAACTAATGTTAAACTTTGTTTCTTGGAGCCTTTCGCCAATTGATTCAACAAACTTAGCAAGGAGATCATCTATATCCAAATCGATAAAATTATATTTTTTGCGATTATCCTCCATCCTTGAAAAATCCAGGATATTATCTATTAAATGACTCAGACGTTCGCTTTCCTGCATCATTACTGAGTAATAGATAGACTTTCGTTCTTCTGTTGGAACCCTTTTGTGATGCAGCATTTCAGTCATCATGCGGATAGAAGTGAGCGGGCTTTTTAATTCATGCGATACATTTGAAATAAATTCCGATTTCATTTTATTCAACCTGAGTTCCTCGTTAAGGGTATAGAGAGTGAAAACAAAACCAAGGACCATAAGGAGTGCAATCAAAATAAAAATAACGAGATAAATTCCGCTTCCTGCTATCAATAAGGTGGCGATGAAACCAGGTTTATTCTCACTCAATAGTAGCTTCCATTGCGGAAGATTTTCGGGAAAAGTAAAAGAAAGGTAATTCGTTTCTTCATTTATTACTTTAGAAAAAATAAGCCTACCCTCATTATCTTCAATCTTAACGTTAATAGAAGCATTGGGATCAAGTTTCCTGATTAGTTTTTCGGATATGGATTTTAGATAGACCGGAAAATCAAATACCATGTTCGTTTGATTTCCATTGTTTTTGGTCCTCGATAAATAGATGGCCACAAGATTAGTTGAATTAAATGGGATGATGGACATTCCATTTTTACCAACTTTGGTTTGAATTTTACCGTTGGAGTTGATCATATTAGGCTCACCGAGTATTCGGATTAGGTAATCAGTGCGGGCTCTTTGAGTATCGAGTTCAGTGAACAAAGAATCAATGACAGAATCTGTTTTCGGAATTATCACTTTAAATGATTCGTAAAACAAGTCAAATTGATTTTTGTTGTATTCAGAAGATGGGTGAAGTAACAGATCCAGACATTGTCGGGAATGTTTCCTCAGTTCATCCGTTTCCCCAATGGTTTGGTTGATTTTCAAAATTTCCAGGCCGGCGATTAATCCAAGCGGTATCTGCCCATTCAAAAGGCTTCCGGAGTATTCTTTCCGTATATATTCATATAATTCTTTAGCCCGATCAGGCTGGTTCATCTTGTTATACAAACGAGCTGATGCAATCAATGCCTGGATTTTTTCGGTGGGATTAGTCGATTTGAGGATGATATTTTGATAAAACCTTATTGCTTCTGAAAACCTACTTTCAATAAACTCCAGCCGAACACCATCCTTTAAGTTATTGGCAGGATCTAATTGTGCAGGTTGATTGGTGCGCAATTCGTCCGGAAGATAAAGCATTCGATGGCTTATCAGTCTTTTTGAACCCTTATTGTCTTTTACAAAAAAGGCAAGCAGTGAAGGATCATCTTTTGTGGACAAAGAAAACGTTGAGTCACCAGTCAGTTCGTTCATTAACTGTACAAAGCTTGAATCAATTGCAGTGAAAAAAGACTGACTGTCCAATTCTAGTTTCCTCCGGCTCTCCTTCTCACGCAGTGCCTGGTCGTTACGGATACCCCGGAGCGCCATATAGCCCAGAATAATTCCTGGCAGAACTACTGCCAGTGTATAATACAGTATTATTTTTTGTCTGCGTGATCCTGGATTAATGGGTTTCATGGATACCACCTAGCTGTAAATAAGTAAATATATAAAATATCAGGCAGTTAGATGTTAAGAATTGGATAAATTCGGTCAAGAATTGAACAAGGTTATTGAAGAGACTGATGATGATCCGTGAATTGAACCTTGTTTATTATCCTTAAAAATCAATAAATTATATTTTATCTGTATCATTAAAGCTTTGGGATGTACCACGCTCTAAAACACAGAATTAATCATTAGTTAATTTTGCTGATACACATTGTTGTTTCTGTTGATGTCTGCCATCAGCAAAGATTCATCAATTTCAATACTTTTAATCTTTTTTAATGTTTTAAAGGTATAGGTTGGATGCGCCCAAGTCCAATCGGGTAAAAGCGTTGCGGTTGTTGGTTTTTCACCTCTCATCGATGATAATGGAATATAAAAATATTCGACGGATTGGTCATCATACACCACTTTTAAATCTATTGGCATTGGCATTTTACCAATTCTTTCTAAACTAATTTCATTGTTATTTACCTCAACAACTGCGTAATCAATAGTATTAGTTGTTTGTATCCATTCTTGTAAATACCAGTCTAACTGAATTCCTGAAACTTTTTCGGCAATACGTTTAAAATCATTTGGATTTGGATGTTGAAATTTCCATTCATCATAATAAACTTGTAAGGTTTTCATTAGATTATCCTCTCCGATTACATATCCTAATTGTGAAAGAAAAATAAGTCCTTTATAATAACTTGCAATAGTAAAAGCGCGATTGATATTAAAATGGTCTGCATGCGTAGAAAGCGGTTCTTCTTTTCCTATATCTACAAGTTTGAAATAAGTATCATATTCATTTTCAAAAAGAAAATGATCAATTGGTTTGTAAATATTATGAGATGTTAACACCTCTATAAATGAAGTAAACCCTTCATCCATCCAAGAGTATTTTAACTCATTATTTGCTAATACAAATTGAAACCATGAATGTGCCATTTCATGTATTGTAACACCAATCAATCCGTCTAAAGAACCTCCTCCACTGATTAAAGTACACATGCCATATTCCATTCCACCATCACCTCCTTGGATTACTGAATATTGTTGGTAAGGATACTCTCCAACTGTTTTATTCAGATATTCCATTGTTTTAACTGCATATGGCTGCATCAATTTCCAATTTTCTTTTATATCGGATTTGTTTTTATAAAGGAAGTGCATTGTTGTTCCATTGTTAGTTTTAAGAATATCATGGAGATAATCTGTGTCGGCTGCCCAAGTGAAATCGTGTACATTTGGTGCTTTAAAATGCCACTTAAGTGTATTTCCTTTTGGCGATAAAAGTGGTTTAGTTTTATCTTCATAGCCATGACCAATTTCTTGCGGATTTTGCAAATATCCCGTTCCGCCTAAAGTGTATTTTTTATCGATATTAATTGTTACATCAAAATCGCCCCAAACACCATAGAATTCGCGTGCAATGTATGGATCAGTATGCCAGCCTTCTTCATCATATTCCGCCATTTTTGGATACCATTGCGCCATTGAAAGTGCAATCCCTTCTCTATTATTTCTTCCTGAGCGACGAATTTGAACAGGAACTTGTGCTTCAAATTCCATATCAAAAACAGTTTCTGTACTAGGATTTATAAGTGTATTTAAAGTTACTTCTAAAATAGTTCCTTGAACCTTATAATGAACATCAACTCCATTTTGTTTCAATGATTTGATGTTAGTATATCCAATTTCATCAGGTTTTAAATTAAAAATGCGATCGCGTACTCTTCGGTCAGGATCTTCAATAGTTCTTGATCTAATGTCCATTTCTGAATTGGGCTGAAAAGCATTGTTATAAAGATGAAAATATACTTTATTTAATACATCAGGAGAATTATTGGTATAAACCAACTTCGTTTTCCCTGTGTATTGATATGTTTTAACATTCATATCAATCTCCATTTTATAATCAACTTTTTGTTGCCAATACGATGGACGATTTTTATTAACAGTTTGGCTATAACCAGAAAATAAGATAAAACTTAGCAGTAAAAAAGGGAGCAATTTTGATTTCATTTAAATAGATTATTTTGATTGTTGTTGAGCCATTAATAAGGCATTGTACGCATTTAAAACTCTTCCTGATACAGATAAATTTGCAAAAGGAACCTTTTCTGATTTAGTGCCTGGAAGTGTAACTTCAAAAGGAACTTCAATTCCAGAATTCATTAAAATTTGTTTTACTTCTTTGGCGCTTAATTTTGGGTAATAAGAACGAATTAAAGAAGCAACTCCAGCTACTTCTGGCGAAGCCATCGAAGTTCCTTGTATTGATTCGTATTTATTATTTGGAAAGGTTGAGTATATTTCTAAACCTGGAGCAAATAAATCAACATTCTTTTTTCCATAATTTGAAAAACTTGCCACCAAATTTTCATTAAACTGATGTGTCATAGCTCCAATGGTAATTACATTGTCAACAAATTCATTTATTTTGTCGTCAGAATCATTAGGAAAATTATCTTCTTTATCTATATTTTTGGAATCATTTCCAGCAGCGTGAACTAGTAAAACATCTTTGCTTGCTGCATACTTTATAGCATCATAAACCCATTCTTTTTGTGGTGAATACGATTTTCCAAAACTCATATTGATAACTTTCGCCCCATTATCTGCAGCATATCTAATAGCTAAAGCTATATCTTTATCGTATTCATCGCCATCAGGAACGGCTCTGATTGACATAATTTTAACATTATTAGTTACTCCATTCATTCCTATTCCGTTATTACGAACAGCTGCAGATATACCCGTTACGTGTGTTCCGTGTATTTCTTCCTCGTCTATAAATAATACATTTGGATTTCCATAGTTTCGGTCGTTTATATCATCTGGATTATCACCTACTATAGATCTTCCATCAAATTGAATATCATAATTAGGTGAAGTATATTGTTTGTTGAAATGCGCAATTCCTTCATCTAAATAACTTAAAGCTTCTGCAACAGACCCATCTCCATCAATAATTCTCATTAAATTGAACAATTGAGGTTGTAAATTTTCATGAACTGTTGCTAAAGAATCTAGTTCTGGAATTGTATAGTTTTCTTTTTTCAACAAATCAACTACATTTTGATGAGCTTCTTGAAGCGAAGATTTATACGTTTCATATCGTGTTTTGTTTTCAAATGCCTTTGTTTTTCGATCTTTAATTTCATTTGATAATTTAACGAATAATTCAAACTCTTTTTGGTCTTTTGCATCAATTTGAGTTGGTAATTTTCCGTCATATTTTGGCATTAATTTTTTAACCATTCGAGTCATTTCTAACTGTTCGGCATAGGCGCTTCCTTTTTTACTTCCTAAAAAATTCCATCCATTAATATCATCAACATAACCATTTTTATCATCATCAATATTGTTATTAGGAATTTCTTTTGTGTTTACCCATACCAATTCTTTTAAATCTTCATGGTTGATATCAATTCCTGAATCTATAATTGCAATAATAACTTTCTCACCTTTTTTATCTGCTAAAAAATCATAGGCTTTTTGAAGGCTCATTCCTGGGACTGAATCTTTGATAATATCCATATGAGGCCAAGATTGAATTTCAGCTTCAGTCATATTGCCTTTTTTGGCTACAATTCCATTTGATTTGATAAAGGATTGATTAGTTTGTGAAAATCCATTGCTAATTAGAAGTAAGGATGCAATTATGATTGCAAAAAAATTTAAATTTTTCATTTTGATACTATATTAATTAAATACTTCATTAAGTATAAAAATTTCTTTTAAGCGAACTCCTTTTTCTGTTTCTTCAACAGTACATAATTCATTAATTGGGTCGTGTTCAAAGAAAATGTAATATTCATTTCGAGCTGCTAACTGTAAGAATTTTTCTTTCTCATCCAATGTTAGCAATGGCCTTGTATCATAACCCATTACATAAGGAAGTGGAATATGCCCAACTGTTGGCAATAAATCTGCGGCATAAACAATTGTTTTTCCTTTATACTGGATATGTGGTATCATTTGCTTTTCGGTATGTCCATCAACAAACAAAATGTCAAACCCTAAATCAGAATTGATTAATAAATCATTCTTTGGGATTTCTACATATTTTAATTGTCCACTTTCTTCTATCGGATTGATATTTTCTTTCAAAAATGATGCCTTTTCTCTTTTATTAGGAACTGTAGCCCATTGCCAATGGTTTTTATTTGACCAAAACATCGCATTTTTAAATGCTGGTTCATAGCCAGTTTTATCTTTATTAAACTGAATACTTCCGCCACAATGATCAAAATGAAGATGCGTAAGAAATACATCGGTGATATCGTCTTTATGAAATCCGATTTCTTTTAGTGACTTTTCTAATGAAAAATCGCCGTATAAATAATAATGTTTAAAAAAATTATCCGATTGTTTATTTCCTAAACCCGTATCGATTAACGTTAAACGATTTCCATCTTCAATAAGCATACAACGAATGCTCATATCAATTAAATTATTACTGTCAGCTGGATTGGTGCGCTGCCAAATTGTTTTGGGTACAACTCCAAACATAGCGCCTCCATCTAATTTAAAATTAGTAGTTTCTATGGGATATATTTTCATTTTTTTATTGTATTTGGTATCAAGTATCTGGTATCAAGACTGTTAAATTTTCGATTACAAAACATTATTTAAAATTTGTTATATCTGAGTATAAAAATTTAAATATTTTAAGTTCCATATACCTGATACTTGATACTAGATACCAGCTTATCGGAAGTGCTTTTGTAAAACATCTAAGTTCCATATACCTGATACTTGATACTAGATACCAGCTACCTTTTTGCAAATATCTAGAAAATAAGACGAATTTGTGTTAAAGAAAACAAAAAAACCGTTCCAAAATCGAAACGGTTTTGAGGCGTCAAGCGGATTCGAACCGCTGTGGAAGGTTTTGCAGACCTCTGCCTAGCCACTCGGCCATGACGCCTTGTAAGGATTGCAAATTTACATAAATTTCGTTTTCTAACAAGTTCTTTTTACAATTTCCTTTTTAAAGACATTTTAACGGATACTTTTTCTACATTTCCTCCAATGGGTGGATTCATTTTTGCAACCCATATAGTGGCTTTTTTTACCATCGATAATTCTGTTAAAATTCGATCTAAAATTCTTTTTGCCACATGTTCCAACAACTCAGAACGAATCGCCATTTCTTGATAAACTATATTTGTTAAATGCACATAATCAACGGTATCGGTCAACGCATCACTTTTTGCTGATTTTGATAAATCTGCTTTTATATCAACATCAACTATATATTCAGAACCAATTTTAGCTTCTTCAACCATGCATCCATGATAGGCGTAAATCGATATATTTTCAACTTTTATATGACCCATAATCAATTAATTTAATACAAAAATAAAGAATCAATCTCAGGATAAAGCTTTTCAACGAAAAAATCAATAATTTTGTTGATTCGTTACAAATCAAAAAACACATTATGGAGGAAGAGAAAAAACCGCTTAATTTTTTAGAGCAAATTATTGAAGATGATATAGCTAATGGTTTAGACCGTTCTAAATTGCGTTTTAGATTTCCACCAGAACCAAATGGATATTTACATATTGGACACGCTAAGTCAATTTGTTTAAATTTTGGATTGGGTTTAAAATATAATGCACCAGTAAATTTGCGGTTTGATGATACCAATCCAACCAAAGAAGAGCAAGAATATGTAGATGCTATCAAAGAAGATATTCAGTGGTTAGGCTTTAAATGGGCTCAAGAATTATATTCTTCTGATTATTTTCAACAATTATACGATTGGGCTTTAAAACTTATCAAGGAAGGAAAGGCTTATATTGAAACGCAAACATCTGAAGAAATTGCGCAACAAAAAGGAACTCCAACTCAAGCTGGAACTGATAGTCCTGGTAGAAATAGAAGTATTGCAGAAAATCTCGCTTTGTTTGAGAAAATGAAAAATGGAGCATTTGCAGAAGGAACTCATGTTTTAAGAGCCAAAATTGATATGACTTCTCCTAATATGCATATGCGTGATCCTATTATGTACCGCATTTTAAACGCCTCTCATCATCGCACGGGAAATAATTGGAGAATCTATCCAATGTATGATTGGGCGCATGGTGAATCTGATTATATCGAGCAAATTTCACACTCCATTTGTACGTTGGAATTTGAAGTCCATCGTGAGTTATACGATTGGTATTTAGACCAAATTTATGACGCTGAAAAACTTAGACCAAAACAAAGAGAGTTTGCGCGATTAAATTTGAATTATACAGTAATGAGCAAACGTAAATTACTGCAATTAGTTAATGAAAAACATGTGAATGGATGGGATGATCCACGTATGCCAACTATTTCTGGTTTAAGAAGACGTGGATATACACCTGCGTCCATTAGAAATTTTAGTGAGATTATTGGCGTAGCAAAACGTGAAAATTTAATTGATGTTTCGCTTTTAGAGTTTTGTATCCGGGAAGATTTAAACAAAACCGCTCCGCGAATTATGGGTGTTATTGATCCTGTAAAATTAGTTATCACTAATTATCCTGATGAACAAGAAGAATGGTTGGATGCTGAAAATAATCAAGAAGATGAAAATGCAGGCTATCGAAAGGTGCCATTTTCTAAAGAACTTTATATTGAAAGAGATGATTTTAAAGAAGAAGCGAATAAGAAATTCTTCCGATTATCTATTGATAAAGAAGTGCGTTTAAAAAATGCCTATATCATCAAAGCAACTGATGTTGTAAAAGATGAAAACGGAACTATTACTGAAATTCATTGTACTTATGATGAAGAAAGTTTAAGCGGAAGTGGAACAGAAGCCAGTATGCGAAAAGTTAAAGGTACTTTGCATTGGGTTTCTATCAATCATGCTGAAAAAGTTGAAATTAGATTGTATGATCGTTTGTTTACTGATGAAGCTCCGGATGCTCAAAAGGATAAAGATTTTAAAGAATTTATCAATCCGGATTCACTTAAAATAGTAACTGGATTTGTAGAACCCAGTGTTAAAAATGCACCAATTGGTGAGCGATTCCAATTTCAACGTTTAGGATATTTCTGTGTTGATAAAGATACCAATTCAGAAAAATTAGTTTTTAATAGAACGGTGACTTTAAAAGATACTTGGGCTAAAATTAGTGCCAAAGAAAATTAAATTATTGATTTTTATATTGTAAATTAGTGGTAATTATTAAATTAATACCGTTATGAGAGCATTTTTTATTTTTTTGATGATGGTTTTTACCTTGTCAACAGCCAGTTCGTGTATTGTACACCTCGGACATCGACCTCCGACTGGCGTAATGGTTGTTAAAACCAAACCGGCTCATTATAAAATTGTGAAGGTTAAAGGTAAAAGATACTACCATTGGAATAATAACCATTATCAAAGAGTACGTGGTGGTTATATTTTGGTTCGATTTTAAAACAAAAAAACCCGCAAAATTGCGGGTTTTTTTGTGAATTTATTTCAGCGTTTTAATTTATTTTCAATGTTTTTAAAACCGCTTCCAGTTCAAACATATAATCGCGTTTGTCAACTGCTGGGGCATAAGTAAATCCTTCTACAACTATTAATCGATTATTTTTTTCATCAATAACGGTATAATTTAAAAAAGGTCCGGCCATAAAATCGCCTTGAACTTCCCATTTCCCTCGTATTTCATATGCTTTTCTTCCATTTAAGTTAACATCAAAAATATGAGGTGAATAGGCTGCTTCGGTAATCATATATGACCCTTCTGGACCGCCAGGGATATATTTTTTACCGATAGAATCTCGCATAGAAACAATATTATTACCTTTTAAATCTTCATCAGATAAAATAGGAAACGAATAAACAATGATATTCATACTTCCACTTGAAATTGGATTTCTCATCCATAAAAAAGCACCATTATCATCTACCATTCTATATTTTTTTGGGATATTTAGTTGGATTCCTAAAGACTTAAATGTTTTTAATTTTTCCTTATCCCATAAGTCTTTGTTAAGCATTTTCTGAGTAGAATAAAGATCGTTGTTTTTGAAAACAGCAATCAATTCATTTTGGTGCTTTTGAATTAAATGAGCAATAGAAATATTGTCTTTCCCAATAATTTGAATAATTCTTTGTGGTTTAGCATAAATATCTTTTTGAATTAAGAATTTATCTTCGTTACCAATAGATATATATAATACACTTCTACTAGTTTTAAACATGCTTCCAAAATATTCTGGAGCTACTTGCGTAACATTGAATTGTGTTTCTGGTTGTGGTAAACCTAAAACTGGCGAACCTAATATTTTTCTGATTTCATCACCTACTTCACCCTGCCATTGGGTGTTTTTGATTACTACTAATAAATGATTTATCTTCCCTGTTGAGTTAACTAGTGTCAACTCTGGTTTTGTGTCAGAACAACTTGTTAAAAGTATAATAGTTAATAAAAGCGTTACTATTTTTTTCATATTTTAATTACATTTTGAACTTATAAATTAACATCAATTATGCCAATATTATTATTAAGTTCTTTTTGGATAAATCGTCAAATATTGCCCGCTCTTTATTGTGCTGTTTTTTAATTGATTCCACTTTTTTATTTGGTTGATTTCAACACCATATTTATTGGCTATTTTACCTAAATTATCCCCACTTCTTACTTTGTATTTAATTCTATCATTAGTAACAATATTCTGAGGAAGTGGCTTTTCGCGATTGTTTTCTGTTTCTAAAGCAATGGCATAAATTAATTCTTCATTACTAACAAATCGTGCTGCTGTATTCATTGGTAATGTAATGAAATTGTTTTCGCCTTTTACAAATGGAACAACATCTAATTTATATTGTGGATTTAAAAATTGAAGCAATTCAACATCAACATCCAACATTTTATTAATTTGTTCAAATGAAATCTGTCTTTTTACATGAATGGTATCAGTTTCAAAGAAATTTGCTTGTACTTTATTTGTTTGTAAATTATGCTCTTTTGAGAACTCCATCAAATATAAAGTAGCGTAAAAGGCAGGTACATAATTAGCTGTTTCTCTAGGAAGATAGGGTCTCAGATTCCAATAATTTGTTTTTCCTCCCGAACGACGAATCGCTTTTGTTACATTTCCAGGGCCTGAGTTATAAGCGGCTAAGGCTAAATCCCAATCACCAAAAACATTGTATAATGTCAATAAATATTTACTTGCGGCTTCCGTTGATTTTATTGGATTAGAACGTTCATCAACATATGAACTTACTTTTAAACCATATTGAATGCCAGTTTGATACATAAATTGCCACAAACCTGTTGCGCCAACTCTTGATTTGGCTCTTGGATTTAATGCGGATTCAATGATGGCTAGATATTTTAACTCAATCGGAATATTATTTTTAGCTAAATGTTCTTCAAATACAGGAAAATAATACTGAGATCTTCCAATAATATTTGCTAAATTTTTTCTTCTTTTTTGGAGATAGAATTTAATTAATTTCTCCAATTCTGGACTATAATCAATATTAAAAGGAGTTTTGCTGTTTAAATATTTCAATCGTTCCTTCAAAACTTCTGTTGGTAATTCAGCATCATTAAATACTTCAATGCTATCAATATCAACAATATAGGAAGAGGTATCAATTAATGATGATTTATATAATTCAGAAAGCCAAAGACTATCAATGTTTTTAGCTGTATCATATGATTTTAAATTGTTTTTAAAATATTCATAATTCAAGATTTTGGCTTCTACAGTCGAATCTTTTTCTACTGTGCTTGCAATTCCATTTAATGAAAATACGATAGCAATAATGAGGGTTACCTGCTTCATTTATTTCGATTTAATCGTTTAATAATTTCGAAACTTCATCTAAGTTCGGTGTTAATATAATTTCAATTCTTCTGTTTTTAGATTTTCCATCAGCAGATGCATTGGAATCAATAGGATTGTATTCACTTCTTCCAGCTGCTGTTATACGTTTTGGAGAAACATTATTATCCTGAATAATCCTTACAATTGCTGTAGCTCTTTTAACAGACAAATCCCAGTTATCATTAATAACTGCTCCTGTGTAGGGAACATTGTCAGTATGTCCTTCTATTAGTACTTCAATATCCTTATTATCAGCTAAAACTTTTGATAATTGCATTACAGCTCTTTGACCTTCGCTTCCAACTGCCCAACTTCCAGAACTAAATAAAAGTTTATTTTCCATTGAAACATATACTTTTCCATTTTTTTGATAAACGGTTAAACCTTTACCTTCAAATCCAGCCAATGCATTAGAAATAGCAGTTTTCAGCTTTTTCATAGCTTCATCTTTTGAAGCAATAAGTCTTTCTAACTCGTCAATTCTGCTTGACCTAGCATTCATTTCTCTTTGTAAGCCAATTAATCTTTCATTTTCTTCATTTAATTGACGCTCTTTTTCTTCTAATTGCGCCAATAAAATTTGATTCTTTTTAGCATTTTCAGATAAAGCAGCAGAACTTTGAGATGATAATAAACCGTATGATTCTGTTAATTTATCAATCTCGCTTTGTAATAAAACTGTTTTATTTTTAAGATGATCTCGTTGCAATTCCAAATCAAGTAAACTATTTTTTAATTGTTTAATTGATTCTTCTTGATTTGTTTTAAACTTTGAAAGTGCTGTATTTTCATCTGTTAAAAGCATATTTGCTTTTCTAAGTTTGTCGTAATTGTTTTCCAATTCTGTATAAACTTTTTTAGAAACGCAAGAAGTCATTAAACTTACTGTAAGAATGGAGATTAAAATTTTTCTTAACATACTATATCTTTTTTAATTATTTTCTATTTCTATTACAACGGGACAATGGTCTGAATGTTTTGCTTCGGATAAAATATAAGCTCTTTTTATTTTATTTTTAAGTGATTCACTTATTAAATTATAGTCAATTCGCCATCCTTTATTGTTGTTTCTAGCATTGGCTCTATAACTCCACCAACTATATTGATGTGGTTCTTTGTTAAACATTC
>JAUYUF010000301.1 GCA_030694835.1 Flavobacteriaceae bacterium
ATCCAAATTTATTTGGATGGATAAGTGACTATTATCAAGATAATTAAAGTCTAAATTGTTGTTAATCTTTTTTATCACCTGCGTCATAAAAAGGAGGCCAGTTACCGTTGGTGCTAACTTCTTCTAATGAACCTACAGAAATAAATTCACCTCTTACTTGTTCACCACCAAAAGCTTCTTTTTCTTGGCTAATTAGGTATTTATCCATACCGTGTAGTACAATAGCTTTATCAACTTTTGCTTCAAATACAGGAGACATTAAACCAGAAACTTTTTCAACCATAGCTAAAGAAACTTTAAATTTTTCTTCAGTACCAGGTACATTAAACATGTTTTTGTAATCTCTACCAATGAATCTACTTTTAACTTCTTCATAACCAATAGTGTCTGTAACTTTTACATCAACGTCAACTACAATTCCGCCACCGATGTTTTTCTTTTGGACAATATATTTAGATTCTGTTAAAGCATGTTTTCCATTTTCAACAAATCCAATTAATTCTTGTTCACTATCAGTATATCTACCTTTTGTTTGGTAAAAAGCAACTTCAGCATCGCGAATCATTTTTAAGTTATTAATAACTTTTTTATATCTTTTCTCTTTTTCTTTGTTAAAATTGATTGGACTCATAATTCCATCATAAATTTTAAACGCAAGGAATGCTATCGCTAGCCATAAAAATGCAGATAAAATCCACTGTTTATCTAAAGGCACATATTTAATTACTGCATAAGCTAAAAACGCAACAGCAATTATTGAGACGATAATAATTAAAATTGTAATCATTTTTCTAGTTCTTGTTTGTTATTGGACGTACGCAAATCTACAAATTTTTTTCAATGCTAAAAATTTTTATGCATAAATCAATTTGTATATTTGGGAATTATCTATAATTCATGATTTATAATTCGAATAATTTTTTTGATCAGCTTCAAAAATCCTTTCCTCATACACCAACCGATAGTCAAATTAAGGCGCTGCAGTTGTTAAGTGAATATCTATTTTTAAACACTAATGATTCCATTTTTGTTTTAAAAGGATTTGCAGGAACTGGTAAAACAACTACTATTTCAGCCTTAGTAAATAGTTTGTGGAAAATTAATAAACAAGCAGTTTTAATTGCTCCAACTGGTAGAGCTGCTAAGGTTATGTCTAATTATACTAAAAAGAAAGCCTTTACTATTCATAAAAAAATTTACTATCCAAAGAAAAGTAAAAGTGGAACTATTCAATTTACATTACAACCCAACAAATTTACTAATACTATATTTATTATTGATGAAGCCTCAATGATTCCCGATGATTCTAAAAATGTATTATTTGATACTAGTTCTTTACTTAATGATTTAATTCAATTTATAGATTCCGGTCAAAATTGTAAAATGATATTTATTGGAGATGAAGCCCAGTTACCACCCGTTAAATTAGACGTTAGTCCTGCCTTGGATGTCGATAAATTAGAAATAAATTATCAAAAAACAGTCTATGAAGCTTTGCTAGATGAAGTTGTTAGACAGCAAAAAGATTCAGGTATTCTAGAAAATGCTACGCAACTAAGAGCTATTTTAAATGATAAATTATTTACCGATTTTAAATTTAATATTGAT
>JAUYUF010000302.1 GCA_030694835.1 Flavobacteriaceae bacterium
GCCAAAACATTTGATGGATTTAAAACAAGAATACTTTCTAAATTAACCTCGTTGACAATTATTCAATACATTAACAAGTTTATTTTTGAGAGAAATATTAACAACTTAAAAATTAACATTGTCTAAATGCACAACGGGTAATACTTAATGTATATTTCATTTATTTTTATGATTCAATTTTTTTAAATACACATTTATTTAATTAACTTGGGGTTTTTTAAAATAGTTTAAAAAAAGTTTTGCTAGTAGCTTTTTTAATTGTTGAGTTGATAGTTTGTATATTTGTTTTAATTTTTAATGACCTGTGTTTACTGAATATCTAAATATTTTAAATAAGATAAGTCCACTTAGTTCTGAAAGTAAGCTATTGCTTTTAGATTATTTAGCTATAAAAAAAATAAAAAAAGGAGATTATATTTTAGAGCACAATAAAATTTGCAAACACATTTACTTTGTTAATGAAGGTTTTGTCCGAATTTTTTATTATAAAAATGGAAAAGACATCACTGAATGGTTTTCAAATAAAAATCAATTTTTTTTCTCTATTACTAGTTATTTTGATGAAATACCGAGTAATTTAATTATTGAAGCTTCAGAAGATTCAGAAATAATTTTCCTTTCAAAAAAAGGTCTAGGAAAGTTAATGAAAAGTAATTTAGAAATTGCCAACCTTTTTATTGAACTACTTTCAGGTTCTTTAATCTTTTCACAAAAAAGGATTGAATCTATTCAGTTTGAAACAGCTAAACAACGTTATTTTAATCTTATTAAAGTACAACCTGCTATTCTTAATAAAATGTCCTTACAACATATTTCGTCATTTCTTGGAATTACACAAGAGACCTTAAGCAGAATTAGATCAAACATTTAATACGAATTTGACAATTGTCAATTGCTTTTAATTATGAATGAAAGAACTTTGGGTATCTTAAATTATAATTAAAATGAAAAAATACATCTTATATTTATTTATTACTTGGAGTGTTCAAGTAAATGCGCAAATTACCGACGCTAAATTAAATCAACTTATTGATCAACTTTCAATTGAAGAAAAAGTTTATTTAGTTATTGGGACAGGAATGGATCTTCCGGGTTTAACTGAAAAAATTGATAGTCCATCGCCAGTTGTTGGAATGACTCAAGATAAAATTCCAGGGGCAGCAGGCACAAGCTTTACGAATAGCAAACATAATTTTCCAGCAGTTGTTTTTGCCGATGGACCTGCAGGGATTAGAATAAGTCCAATTAGAGAAACATATCCAAATCAAACTTTTTATGCAACAGCATTTCCAACGGCAACAAGTATTTCATCGACTTGGAATATTGAACTAGCTAAAGAAATTGGTAGTGCTTTTGGTAGGGAGGGTAAAGAGTATGGTGTCGATTTTTTATTAGCACCAGCATTAAATATACATAGAAACCCATTAGGGGGAAGGAATTTTGAATATTATTCTGAAGATCCAGTGTTATCGGGAAAAATTGCAGCAGCATTTATAAATGGTGTTCAAACCGAAGGTGTAGGAGCAACTATAAAACATTTTGTTGCAAATAATTCAGAGACCAACCGAATGGAATTAAATACTGTTGTTAGTGAAAGAGCTTTAAGAGAAATTTATTTAAAAGGATTTGAAATTGCGGTAAAAGAAAGTCAACCATGGGCTGTAATGTCTTCTTATAATAAAATTAATGGAATCTATGCTTCAGAGAATGAAGAATTATTAACAAAAATTCTTAGAGAGGAATGGAAATTTGATGGATTTGTTATGACAGATTGGTTTGGCGGAAAAGATCCAGTTGCTCAGATGAAAGCAGGTAACGATTTATTAATGCCTGGAACTAAAATGCAAGCTGCATCTATTTTGGAGGCTATAAATTTAGGTTCTTTAGATATTAAAATTATTGACAGAAATATTAAATATATATTAAAGCAATACTATAGAACGCACTCGTTTAAAAGTTATAAACCAACTAACAAACCAGATTTAGATGCGCATAAAATTATTGCAATGAGCGCTGCTTCTGAAGGAATTATATTGTTAAAAAACAACAATGCATTACCTCTAAAACCAACTACTAAAATTGCCTTGTTTGGTGTAACATCTGTAGAAACAATTGCAGGAGGAACGGGTAGTGGAGATGTTAATAAAGCATATATGGTTTCGGTTACAGAAGGTTTAATTAATCAAGGTTATACTTTAGACCAAAACTTACTATTAGATTATAATAGTTATGTTAAAGAAGCAAGAGCTGCTATTCCTCCTAAAAACATGTTTTTTGAAAAAGATATTTTAGTGCAAGAAAAAAATTGGTCGATTGATAGATTAGAGGAAATAGCAACTAATAATGATGTTGCAATATTTACGTTAGGAAGGACTTCTGGAGAATTTCAAGACAGAGAAATTGATGCAGATTTTAATTTAACGGCTGATGAATTTAACTTAATTAAAAATATTAGTAATGTTTTTCATTCAAAGAATAAAAAATTCATTGTTATATTAAATATTGGTGGTGTTATTGAAACAAATACTTGGAAAAATTATGCTGATGCAATTGTACTTGCATGGCAACCTGGCCAAGAGGCCGGAAATGCTATTGCCAATATTTTAGCTGGTAATGTAAATCCTTCTGGGAAATTACCAATTACTTTTCCAATTGCAATTAATGATGTTGCATCAAGCAAAAATTTTCCAGGTAAGCTAATAGATCCAACAGCTCCAAAATCTGCTAATCCAATGATTGGAATGCCATCCAAAGAAATTTATGAAGAAGGTATTTATATTGGATATCGTTATTTCGATTCTTTTAAAATTCCTGTTTCTTTTCCTTTTGGATATGGACTTTCCTATACCAAATTTGAATATTCCAACTTTATAATTAACAAAGTTGATGATGATATATTTTTGGAATGTAGTGTAAAAAATATAGGGAATACCGAGGGAAAAGAAGTTGTTCAACTTTATGTAAAAAGTGCACATGGAAAACTTGAAAAACCTGAAAAAGAATTAAAAGGATTTGCAAAAACAAAGTTATTGAAAATTGGAGAGACTCAAAGAATAAAAATTAAAACCAATTTGTATGATCTAGGATCTTATGATACTGCTTCTCATTCTTGGAAGCTTGATAAAGGAAATTATACCTTTATGATAGCCAGTGATTCAGAAACAATAAAACTTCAAAAAAGCATTGGTTTAAAAGAAAAAATATTGTTAAAAACACAAAGATTATTGAGTCCAAAAGATGAAATTAATGAATTATCGAAGCAATAGTTTAATGTTAATTTTAATTAAATAAAATGTTATAAATACAGTCAAAATTAAATTAAATTTTATAAAATGCTGTTAGCAAATGAATTAAAATAAATGATAATTGTCATATTAAAATAAAAAGTATATATTTGAATATGCAAGAAATTATATTATGACAATAAATATTCTTCAAAAAAGAAATAAATATTCGGTTTCTCTTCATTTACTTTAGAATTTGAGCGCTGTATTTTTTGTATATAAACGAAGTATTTAATCAATTTTATTAATTCAATTAACTAATTTATGAAAACTAGCAAAACACTTTTTATTTTAGTAGTATTTATGGTATTTTTTAGTATTAATTCGTTTGGTCAAGAGCCCGTAACACATTATATTACGCTCAATGTAGACACATCTTTAATTAACAATCAAAATGAAAGTTTGGTCTCAAACTTTGGACAGGAAGCAGGTATTTCAAATGAAAATTTCACTATTAATGTTCGCTTAGGAGATACCATAATTTGGCAAGGCCTATCAAGCTCATCCCAAAATGACGTTGTTAATATTATTTCTATTAATTATGAAGGAGAAAAAAATATTTTTAATCAAAATTATTTGAAAGGGAATGGAGTTGTACCTGAGCAAGTTATTGGGACAGTGGTTACCGGTAATGTTGGTGATTCTGTCAAATACAAAATATCTTTTACAGTACTAAACAATGGAAATAGACGAGGAGGAACTTTTAAGATTGACCCAAAAATTCAAATAAATGGGTAGTTCACCTTATTTCAACCTGTAGCGTTTTGTAAAAATCAAAAAAAAATGATATTAAAATTTACAACTTTAAAGGCCTATTTAATAATGGGCTTTTTTTGTTTTCCATTCTTATTATTATATGGGCAAAATCAAAAACTTAGCGATAGTCTAGAATTAGTATATAAAAGTAAAGCGTTTAATTCACAAGATGAATTAAAAATTTTAAAAGAAATTTCAGAATCTCAGACTGATACAGAAAAAAAATTAATTTTTAGTTTAAAATTAATTGAAACAGCCAAAAAATTAGATTCGAGCACGTATTTATTTAGTGGATATTTACAAAGTGGAAATACATTTAGACTAAAAAGCGATTTGACCAAAGCTTTAGAAAGCTATTTTAAAGCTGCTAAAATTGCTGTTGATGGTGAGTTGAAACGTGAGCAAGGAAGTGTAAATATTGCTATTGCCGATGTGTATTCAATAATGGGTGATCATAATAATGCTGTTTCTTATTACCATAAAGGGATAAAAATTTTGAAAATTGAAAACGATTCAATAAATATAGCCTCTGCGCATTCAAATTTAGGTGACGAATATTTCAATCAAAATAAATTAGACTCAGCACTTTTTTATTTTAGTGAATCAGGGAAAGTTTTTAAAATATTAAGACATGATCTTGGTATGGCTTATAACCTTGGCAATGTTGGTTTGGTTTATGCAAAAAAAGGTGAAAATGAAAAAGCTGAATCTAATTTAAATTTGGCCATTGATGTGCTCACAAAATTGGGTGATCATTATCCAATTTGTGTGTATTTAAATGCCATGTCTGATATTTATTCGGAAAAAGGAGCAGAGGAAAAGGCAATTAGTTATGCGTCAAGAAGCCTCATTTTAGCTCAAAAATATGGATTAAAGGATCAAATTAGTGATGCCAATTTTAAACTTTATCAGATTTATGACAAAGAAGGTAATATTTCAGAATCTTTTAAATACTTCAAAAACTATGTAATTTATAAAGATAGCGTTAGTAGCATTAAAGCAGTACAGCAAATGGCAAATGTTAGAACTGCTTTTGACGTTTCTCAAAAGCAAATTGAAGTAGATTTATTAAATCAGCAAAAAAGGACTCAAAAAATAATTGTTATTTTCATTGTTATCGCACTTTTTTTAATAGCTCTTTTAGCACTAGGACTTTTTAAACGAAATAAATTTATTCAAAAAACAAGTAAGATTATAGCATATGAGAAAAACCGCTCAGATAATTTGTTACTTAATATTTTACCAGAGGAAACAGCACTAGAATTAAAAGAAAATGGAACGGTACAAGCAAAAAAATTCGAATCTGTAACGGTATTATTTACAGATTTTGTTGGATTTACAAAGTACTCAGAACATTTAACTCCTGAAGAATTAGTAAAAAGTATTGATTTTTATTTTTCAAAATTTGATGAGATTATTAAAAAATATGATTTAGAAAAAATAAAAACGATAGGAGATTCTTATATGTGTGCGGGTGGATTGCCATTTCCAACTTCAAACCATGCTATTAAAATGGTCCAAGCAGCATTTGAAATGATTGAATTTGTAGCTGATTCAAAATCCAATGGAATAAATAATCTACCCAAATTTGAAATCCGTTTAGGTATTAATACAGGTCCAATAATTGCTGGTGTAGTGGGAACAAGGAAGTTTTCGTATGATATTTGGGGAGATACTGTAAATGTGGCATCAAGAATGGAATCATCTTCTGAAATTGGCAAAATTAACATTTCAGAAAACACATATAATTTAATAAAAGAAGCATATAATTGCACATATCGAGGTGATATAAAGGTTAAAAATAGAGGGTATTTAAAGATGTATTATGTTAATAAAATAAAATAGAAAACTTGGCCTAATAACACAATTATCCATCAATTTACTTCAAGTGCGATTTGTATTATAATGTTAGCGTTATATTACTTTGCTTTGCTCACTTCCTTGTTATTTTATAAATAGTTTTTATGGATCGACTATTTAGTTTACTTTCCGATGCAATATGTAATTTCCCTTTTAAATAAGGTGTTTTCCAGCAATAGGCAACAAATAGACAACAGACAATCTTTATCAATCAGTGGTAGGCAACAAGCAAAGATAATTACATCTCGTTACTTTATTCACAGGAAATTAGTATAAATATTTTTGCATAAAAAAGAAGCCGTCTCAATATTAAATTTTGAGACGGTTTTTTTATTTCTATTCAATTTCGGATATTTTTTATTTTTATGAATAAGGCAAAAATTGTCCTTAAGAAGCAATTTTCTTTCTTAAATTGTGTCCTAATGCC
>JAUYUF010000312.1 GCA_030694835.1 Flavobacteriaceae bacterium
CTCATTCTGTTGTTTATCATGTGGGTGGAGCCACTTTAAGCTCATATAATCCACAGAAAACTTTTCTTAATTTTAGAAATAGTTTAATGACACTCATCAAAAATCTTCCTAAAAATAAATTAGTTAGTGTTATATTTTGTCGATTAACTTTAGATGGAATTGCCGGAATTAAATTTTTATTTGAGTTGCAACCAAAACATACTTTTGCTGTATTTAAAGCACATATTTCATTCTATAAAAAAATCTCAATAATTTGGAAGAAAAGAAATGATACTCCTATAAAAATAAGTAACTACTACTTTGCTAAAAGTATCGTATTTCAATATTATATTAAGAAAAAGAAATTATTTTCGAAAATTATTCCTGAATAATTTTAAATAAATCTAAAGACCCTTTTCCTTCACGAACAATCAAAGGTGGTTCTACAGATAAATCAATTACGGTGGAAGGTTGATTATCACCAAAACCTCCATCTAACATTAAATCAACTCTATTTTTCCAATTTTCGAAAATTAACTCAGGGTCAGTAGTATATTCTAAAACTTGATCTTTATCATATATAGATGTTGAAATTAATGGATTTCCGAGTGCTTTAGCCAATTCCCTTGCAATATTATTAGATGGAACTCTAATTCCTACTGTTTTTTTCTTTTTAAAAATACTCGGAATATTGTTATTGGCTGGTAAAATAAAGGTGTATGCGCCAGGAAGTGATGCTTTTAAAATTTTGTAAGTTGGTGTGTCAATTTGTTTAACATATTCTGACAAATTACTTAAATCATGACAAACAAATGAAAAATCTGCTTTTTCTACTTTAACACCTTTAATTTGAGCTAATTTTTCAATAGCTTTTACATTCATAATATCACAACCTAAACCATAAACAGTATCAGTTGGATAAATAATAATCCCCCCATTTTTAAGAATCTTAACTGCTTTAGCTATCTCTTTTGGATTTGGATTTTCTTCGTAAATTCTTAAATAAGTAGCCATAATAAATTGTAAATCTGAGTTTTTACTCAAATTTACAATTTATTTAGTTAATTATAATTAGTAAAATTAGTTTTAATTTCCTTTTTCAATTAACCTAAATCCTTCTCCGTGAATATTTAGAATTTCAATATTTGGGTCTTCTTTAAGGTATTTTCTCAATTTTGCAATGTATACATCCATACTTCTAGATGTAAAATAATTTTCATCACGCCAAATTTTAGTCAGGGCTAATTCTCTCGGCATCAAATCATTTTTGTATAAAATTAACAACTTCAGTAATTTGTTTTCTTTAGGTGATAATTTAATAGGTTCCTGATTTTCAACAGTTAAAAACCTAAGTTTTGAGTTAAAATGAAATTTACCAATGGTAAACTCAAATTTTTCTGCATCTACATCAATAGATGATTTTTCAACTTCTTTTCTCTGTAATATTGCTTTAATTTTATAAAGTAACACTTCAGAATCAAATGGTTTTGTTAAATAATCATCTGCTCCAGCTTGATATCCTTTTAAAACATCTTCTTTCATCGTTTTTGCAGTAAGAAAAATGATTGGAATATCTTTGTTGCTTGATCTAATATCTTTAGCCAATGAGAAACCATCTTTT
>JAUYUF010000318.1 GCA_030694835.1 Flavobacteriaceae bacterium
GTCATTATATATTGATATTAATTTGAAATAAAATTACAACTTCATTTAAAATATGGGTATAAAAGGTAAAAATCTTTTTAACAAATTAATTAACAGAAAAATGTTACATTTGTAAAACCAACTATTTGAAAGCAATTATGGGTCATAAAATTCTTATCAACTCATCTGAAATTCAAATAATTTTACATCGATTAGCCTGTCAATTAATTGAAAATCACCCAAATTTAGAAAATACTGTTTTAATTGGATTACAACCAAGAGGTATATTTTTAGCCGAAAGATTAATTTCTATTTTACAAAAGGAATATGAATTAAACGATATTTCATACGGTCAGCTCGATATAACTTTTTATAGAGATGATTTTAGACGTAGTGAAAAACCATTAGAAGCAAATAAAACCAACATCAATTTTGTTGTAGAAAATAAAAATGTAGTTTTTATTGATGATGTATTGTTTTCTGGAAGAAGTATTAGAGCAGCTTTAACGGCTATTCAGTCATTTGGTCGACCAAAAACTATTGAATTAATGGTTTTGATTGATAGACGATTTAGTAGAGAACTTCCAATACAACCCGATTATAGTGGCAGACAAGTTGATGTTATCAATCAAGAAAAAGTAAAAATATTTTGGAAAGAAAGAGATGAACAAGATGTTGTTTACATAACTAATATTACTTAAAATGAACTCATTAAGCGTACCTCATTTATTAGGCATTAAAGACCTCAATAAAAATGATATCGAACTTATTATTAAAACGGCTACTCATTTTAAGGAAATAATTAATAGACCCATTAAAAAAGTCCCTTCCTTAAGAGATATAACTATTGCCAATTTATTTTTTGAAAATAGCACTCGAACAAAATTGTCTTTTGAATTAGCTGAAAAACGACTGTCAGCGGATGTTATTAATTTCTCTGCAAGTCAATCATCGGTTTCTAAAGGAGAAACATTAATTGATACAGCCAACAATATCCTCTCTATGAAAGTTGATATGATTGTAATGCGACATCCATATGTTGGAGCTGGAGTGTTCTTGTCAAAAAATGTAAAAGCCACTATCATAAACGCTGGGGATGGAACGCATGAGCATCCTACTCAAGCCTTATTAGATTCATATACAATTCAGGAAAATCTTGGCGAAGTTGCTGGCAAAAAAGTAGTTATTGTAGGCGATATTTTACATTCTAGAGTAGCTTTATCAAATATTTTTGCACTAAAATTACAAGGAGCTCAAGTAAAGGTTTGTGGACCGTTGACTTTAATTCCAAAACACATTACAAGTTTAGGTGTTGAAGTTGAAACAGATATTATGAAAGCGCTCAAATGGTGTGATGTTGCCAATGTTTTAAGGGTGCAACATGAACGAATGGATATAAACTATTTTCCTTCCATAAGAGAGTACACCCAACTTTTTGGAATCAATAAAAAGATGCTAGAATCTTTAGATAAAAAAATTGTCCTCATGCATCCTGGACCTATTAATAGAGGGGTGGAAATTACAAGTGATGTTGCTGATTCTGAACACTCTGTAATTTTAAATCAAGTAGAAAATGGAGTTGCTGTTAGAATGGCAGTTATTTATTTATTAGCAGAAAAAATTCAACATAAATAATGAAAATTACAAGAAAAAAATTATATACATATATAGAACCTGAAGAAAAATCATTTGATTTATTTTATAAAAACTTTAGTGATAAATACCAAGATTTTCAAAATGACCATATTATCATAAATATTTCTAATAAATTTAACATAGATTTAAAAGAATTATTTGTACTTTTGGAGGTATCAGAAAATCATCTAAACAAAAAACTTTCTTTTATTTTAATTGTAAATGGAATAGATTTTGATGAGTTACCAGATGAATTGATAGTTGCTCCTACCCTAACTGAAGCAAAGGATATTCTTGAAATGGAAGCTATTGAACGTGATTTAGGATTTTAAAACAATTGCTTATTGATGAAAAAAATACTCTTAATTATTGTCTTTCTAACAACAACTTTTGTTTTTGGTATTGCTAATTCTACAATGTTAAAATTAGAGAATTCTGTTGTACAAACATCCCAAACCCCTCCAACATTATCAGACATTGTTGCTTCACCAAATCCATTCAGTGTAAAAACAACTATTACTTTTATTTCTGTTAAAGACCAAGAAGTAACTTTCACAGTTAAAAACTTATTAGGAAAAACAGTTTTTTCTGACAAATTAAATGTTCAAAAAGGCGAAAATCAATTTGACTTTTATAAAAATGACTTAAATCCTGGTATGTATTTATATTCTTTACAAACTAGCAGTGAAATAATCTCAAAAAGATTAGTTATTAAATGAGTTTAAAACTCACTATTTTAGGTTGTCACTCAGCAACACCCCGTACTTTTGCACATCCAACAGCTCAGTTCTTAAATATTAAGAATCACTCATTTTTAATTGATTGTGGAGAAGGAACTCAGGTTCAATTAAGAACTTATAAAGTTAAATTTTCTAAAATTAATCACATATTTATTTCACATTTACATGGAGATCATTTTTTTGGATTAGTAGGTTTATTATCTACTTTTAACCTTTACAATAGAGAACAAGAGCTTCATATTTATGGACCAAAAGGAATCAAAGAAATAGTCACTTTACAATTTAAATTATCAAATTCTTGGACGAAATATCCTCTTTTATTTCATGAATTAGAAAGTAAAAAAAGTGAATTAATTTTTGAAGATGAAAAAATAACAGTTGAAACAATCCCATTAAAACATAGAATTTACACCAACGGATTTCTATTTAAAGAAAAAAATCCAGTAGAATTACACTTAAATATGGCAATAATTGCTAAATATCCAGAGATAGAAATATGTCATTATCACAATATTAAAAAAGGAAAAGATTTTAAATTAGAAACTGGTGAAATTATCAAAAATGAATTCCTTACAATCCCTAATGGTAAACCTTTAAGTTATGCCTTTTGCAGTGACACTATATATGATCCTGAAATAGTTCCAATTATCAAAAATGTAGATTTATTATATCATGAAAGCACTTTTTTAAAAGACAAAAAAGTAACTGCAAAAACTACCATGCACTCAACTGCTGAAGAAGCCGGAATGATTGCTAAACTAGCTCAAGTTAAAATGCTGATTTTAGGTCATTATTCAAGTAGATATAAAGATATTTTAAGATTTAAACAAGAAGCTACTATTGAGTTTGAAAATACTCATTTAGCTGAAGAAGGAAAAGTTTTTGAGATTTTTCCAACCGATTAATTAAATGATTAAAATGTTGCCCTATAAATTAATCTTGAAAAAAGAAATTAATTGTTAAACTGATTTGTTCTCAGTAAAACCAAAGTACAAGCTTCTTCAAACTGAATTCCCTCTTTAGTAAGCAACTGCTGAAATTCTATATTTTCTGTTCCAGGATTAAAAATAACTCTTCGAGGTTTCAAAGAAATGATGTAATTATAAAATTCTTTTTGTCGAATTGGATTTAAATATATTGTAACCGTATCAATATCATTATAATTTTTCAATTCAGCATCAATAGAAACACCTGAAATATTTCCACTTTTTAATCCAAAGGCAACCACCTCATGCTTATATTCAGTTAGAAGTTTAACAGCCATATTTGAATATCTATCCTCATTAAGTGAAGCTCCGATTACTAATGTTTTTAATCCCATAATTAAAAAATTTAAATAGATGGTTTAATAAAATTCTTTTCGAAATTACTTAAAAAAATCGATTAAATATCTTGATTGATATCAAACTGTTCTAGGTACTCAGCAACTCTTTTAACAAACATTCCTCCTAGCGCACCATTAACAACTCGGTGATCATAAGAAATTGATAAGTACATTTTATGTCTAATTCCGATAAAATCACCGTCTGCAGTTTCAATAACAGCTGGAGTTTTTCTGATAGCACCTAAAGCTAAAATCCCAACTTGTGGCTGATTGATAATTGGAGTCCCAAAAATACTTCCAAAAGATCCAATATTAGTTACGGTAAAAGTTCCTCCTTGAATATCATCTGGTTTCAATTGATTTTTTCTAGCTCTATTAGCTAAATTATTTACCGCTTTTGCCATACCAACCATATTTAACTGATCGGCATTTTTGATAACTGGTACAATTAAATTACCATCATCTAAAGATGTTGCCATTCCTAAATTGATGGTTTTCTTTTTAATGATTGTATCACCATCAACAGAAATATTCATCATTGGATAATCTCGCAAAGTTTTTGCAACAGCTTGTAATAATATAGGTGTAAAAGTTAATTTCTCACCTTCAGCTTTTTCAAATTTTGATTTTACTTTTTCTCTCCATTTCACCATATTGGTAACATCAGCTTCAATAAATGATTGTACATGAGCAGAAGTGTGAACAGAATGAGTCATGTGTTGAGAAATCAATTTACCCATACGTGTCATTTCAATAATTTCATCGCCTGATGAAAGTGAAATTGGAGTGCTTTCTACTTTTTTAATCTCTTGCTTTTCTACAACTGGAACAACTGGAACTACTTGCTGACTAACATTACTTCTATTTTTAATATAGTCTAATAAATCATTTTTTGTTAAACGATTATCCGCTCCAGTTCCTTTAATAGAATCTAATTCAAGCATTGAAATATTTTCTTTAGCAGCAATGTTTTTAACTAACGGAGAATAAAAATGATCTGAACTTTTTGTCAAACCATCAACATTGTGATTAATTGAACTAGAATTAACTTTAACTTCTTCTTGTATTATTTCTTTAAGTTCTGGAACATTAATTTCTTCAGAACTATCTGTTCCTTCAACTTCAACAATTGCAAATGCTTGATCAACTTTAAGAATATCCCCTACTTTAAAAAGTTGTTCAACTAATATCCCTTCAATTTCACTTGGCACTTCAGTATCTACTTTATCAGTAGCAACCTCAGCTATTCCATCATCTAATTTTATAGTATCACCTACATTTTTTAACCAAGCAGTTAGGGTAGCCTCATCTACACTTTCTCCCATTTTAGGAAGTTTAATCTCAACTTTTGCCATTATTGTTTTTTTTAGAATACAAATTTAAGGATTAATAAACGCACTTGATAAAGTTAAGTCATTAATAAATATAATGTATAGATAGAAATATTTTATATTAAATTAAATAATACAAATTATTACACATTAATAGCTATATACAAATATAATTGATATTCTTCATAACTTTTATTCAGATTATGAATTCAATTTTGCATTTCTCTTAATTACAGTTCAATTTATGTCATTTTTGTTACACTTTATATAAGTATTATTGAAATACGAAGAAATATAACAATGAATTTTTAGCATAATTTTAACATAGTTTGTTATTTTATTGATTGTCAGTATTTTAAAATGTTCAAAAACATGACAAAAATCATAACCTTCGTAAAAAGTAACTCGTAAATTTATTACAGAAAAAAATATTACTCTTTAAATAATACTCAAATTATGAAAACAATTAATTTTTTTAAAAGCTTATTAGTAATTGCAATAAGTTTAACTGTAGTACAATGTACTAGTGACGACCCTATTCCTGGACCAGCTGGCGCCGATGGTACCAATGGTATTAACGGAACACCAGGAGCACCCGGTGCTAACGGTGCTAACGGTGATAACATTTGTTTAAAATGCCACAATACAGATTTTAAAGTCGTTCAGCCAGCAACTTTTGCTCTTACACCAAAAAAGGGTTCATTATTGAGAGGGACAGGTTATTGTAAAACTTGTCATACTGATGATGGTTATAAATTATACCAAGCAAATGG
>JAUYUF010000029.1 GCA_030694835.1 Flavobacteriaceae bacterium
GGCAACATAATTAAATTACTGTTATTGCGCTCACCAACAGCTTGTAAAGTGTCATAATGTTGGGTAATAATAATTAAAGCAGAAGCTTCTTGAGAATTGATTCCGGCTCTATTTAATACATCAACAGATTCTACCAAACCACGAGCAATTTCTCTGCGCTGATCTGCAATACCTTGTCCTTGTAATTTTTTACTTTCAGCTTCCGCTTTAGCACGTTCAACAATTAAAATACGTTGAGCATCTCCTTCATATTGTGCCGCAACTTTTTCGCGTTCAGCAGCATTAATTCTATTCATTGCAGCTTTAACTTGTGCATCTGGATCAATATCAGTTACTAAAGCTTTAACAATATCATAACCATAACCCAACATTGCTTCTTTTAATTCACGTTGAATAGCATGAGCTATATCATCTTTTTTCTCAAAAACATCATCTAATTTCATTTTTGGAACTTCAGCACGTACTACGTCAAAAATATAGGCAGTTAACTGATCGTGAGGATATTGTAATTTATAAAAAGCATCATAAACATTTTCAACTAAAATTTGAAATTGAACTGATATTTTAAGATGAACAAAGACATCATCTTTAGTTTTTGTTTCAACAATTACATCTAGTTGTTGAATTTTTAAATTGATGCGTCCAGCAATTACATCAATAAAGGGAATTTTAAATTGCAATCCTGCTTGACGAATGCTTACAAATTTTCCAAAACGCTCAACAATGGCATTGGTTTGTTGTTTTACGGTGAATAAACCTAAGAATAGCAATAATATTGCTAGAACTAGAATAATAATAGGAAATGGTGTCATAATAAGTATTTTTTATTTTCAATAAAGATACTTAATTATTTTTGGTTTTTAGCAACTTCTATAAACTTCAAAATACGATTAATAGTTGCTTCTTTTCCTATAAATTCTATGATATCAAACAGATGTGGACCTTTAAGAGAACCAACTAAACTCAACCGTAAAGGTTGCATAATTTTACCAAAACTAATTTCATTTAGGGTAATCCATTCTTTTACTTTTGATTCAAGTATATCAGAAGTAAATTCTTCAGTATTTTTTATAATATCAATTAAAGTTAATAGTAAAGATTCTGTATCTTCTTTCCATTGTTTATTTATTGCCTTTTCATCATAAACGTTTGGACTGATAAAAAAGAAATCACTTAAATCCCAAAAATCTGCTACAAAAGTGGCACGTTCTTTAATAAGTGAAACAAGTTTTGTGATGCGCTCTAATGATTCATCGATGTTTTTATCGATTAAAATTGGTTGGAATAATTGAGCTAATAATCTATCACTTTGCTGAATTAAATATTGATGTTGAAACCATTTAGTTTTTTCTGGATCAAATTTAGAACCCGATTTTCCCACTTTTTCTAAATCGAATAATTGTACCAGTTCATCTAAAGAAAATATTTCTTGCTCTATTCCTGGATTCCATCCTAAAAGTGCAAGCATATTGATAAATGCTGCTGGAAAATATCCTTCTTCTTTATAACCTTTAACAGTTTCTCCAGTTTCTTCATTTACAAATTCTAAAGGGAAAACAGGAAATCCTAATTGTTCACCATCTCTTTTACTCAGTTTTCCTTTGCCAACAGGTTTTAAAATTAAAGGTAAATGTGCAAAAAGTGGAGGGGTCCAATTAAACGCACGATATAAAAGAATATGTAAAGCCATTGATGGTAACCACTCTTCTCCCCGAATCACATGTGAAATTTCCATTAGATGATCATCAACTATATTAGCTAAATGATAAGTTGGCATTCCACCACTTTTAAATAAAACTTTATCATCCAGCGTATTGGTATCCATTTTTATTTCGCCACGAATGATATCATTTAAAACTAGTATTTCATTTTCTGGAGTTTTAAAACGAATTACATAAGGACATCTAGTTTTTAATTTATCATTGACTTCATCTTGTGTCAGTTTTAAAGAAGTATTTAACTGTTGTCTATTATGATGATTGTATATAAAAGTATTTCCTTCTTTTTCATAATTTTGACGGAGTATATCCAACTCTTCTGCGGTATCAAAAGCGTAATATCCCCATCCATTCTCAATTAATTCTGTGGCATATTTTTTATAGATTTCAGCTCTTTCACTTTGTCTGTACGATCCAAACTTTTCATTTTTCCCAACACCTTCATCAAAAGGAATTCCACTCCAATTTAAACTATCTACAATATATTGTTCTGCTGTTGGAACAAATCGAGTTCTATCGGTATCTTCTATTCTCAGAATAAAAGTTCCATGATGTTTTTTAGCAAATAAATAATTAAACAGCGCTGTTCTTACTCCACCAATATGCAAAGGTCCTGTTGGACTAGGAGCAAAGCGAACTCGTACTTTAGATTTCATATATGTATAATTTATTTTTTAGCGGTCATATTTGTTATCGCTTTTTTATTTATTGGTGTTTGTTGAAAACAAACATATTGTTAATGGCGATTTCATAAATATGTATTTAAAAAGCAAAGATATAACTCTCACAACTTCCTTACAATCTATTTTAATTAATCTATTTTTGTGCGAATTACTGAATTCAAAAGACTTTTCTTAATTTTGCATCAAAATATTTAATATGATTGATTTTAATTTTGAAACTGATTTCGTTTTAGATTCACCAGAATCTTATCAAAAATGGATTGAGACTATTATAAATGATTACAATTTTGAAGTAGGTGATATATCATATATTTTTTGTGATGATGAATATTTACTACAAATCAATCAGCAATATTTAAATCATGATGATTTAACCGATATTATTAGTTTTGATTATACAGAAGGAAAATCGATTAGTGGTGATATTTTTATTTCAATTGAAAGAGTTAAAGAAAATGCCAATCAATATAAAGTTGATTTTCAGCAAGAATTATTGCGCGTTATGTGTCATGGAATTCTGCATTTTTTAGGATTTAAAGATAAAATTGAAGAAGATCGATTAGAAATGCGTAAAAACGAAGAAATTTGTATTAAAAAACACATAAGTAACTAGTTATCAATAATTAAACAATTTTAAACTTGTTCCACGTGGAACAAAATATACAAGAAGATGAGTAAAATGAAGTATGATGTTATTGTTGTTGGAGGTGGACATGCGGGTTGTGAAGCAGCAGCTGTTGCTGCTAATTTAGGTTCTAAAACCTTATTGATTACCATGAATTTACAAACAATTGCTCAAATGAGTTGCAATCCAGCAGTTGGTGGAATCGCTAAAGGGCAAATTGTTCGTGAAATAGATGCGTTGGGCGGTTATATGGGTATTATTACAGATAAAACCGCTATTCAATTTAAGATGTTGAACCAATCAAAAGGACCTGCCATGTGGAGTCCTAGAGCACAAAGTGATCGTATGCGGTTTGCGGAAGAATGGAGATTGGTGTTAGAATCACTTCCTAATTTGGATATGTACCAAGAAATGGTGGTAAGCTTGATTGTTGAAGATAATAAGATAAAAGGTGTAAGAACTCAGTTAGGAGTTGAATATTTTGCAAAATCAGTTATCCTGACAAATGGCACTTTTTTAAATGGATTAATTCATATAGGAGATAAATCATTTGGAGGAGGTAGAGTGGGTGAAGCATCCTCCAAAGGAATTACAGAGGAATTGATACAATTGGGTTTTGAATCGGGTCGAATGAAAACCGGAACTCCGCCACGAGTTGATAGTCGTTCTTTAGATTATTCGAAAATGACAGAACAACCTGGTGATGAAAATCCTCAAAAATTCTCTTTTACCAATCAAACAAAATCTTTGACAGAACAACGATCTTGTTATATGACATATACTTCTCAAGAAGTTCATGATTTATTAAGACTAGGATTCAGTCGTTCGCCCATGTTTACCGGAACTATCAAAGGAGTTGGTCCTAGATATTGTCCTTCAATTGAAGATAAAATAGATCGTTTTGCTACAAAAGATCGTCATTTATTGTTTATTGAACCTGAAGGGTGGAATACTGTTGAAGTTTATGTAAATGGTTTTTCAACTTCTTTACCCTATGAAATTCAGGAACAGGCATTGAAGTTAGTTCCTGGTTTTGAAAATGTAAAGTTTTTTAGATTTGGCTATGCTATAGAGTATGATTATTTTCCTCCAACGCAACTTACTTCAACTTTAGAAACTAAGTTAGTAGAGAATTTATATTTTGCAGGTCAGATAAATGGCACAACTGGTTATGAAGAAGCTGCAGCTCAAGGCATAATGGCGGGTATAAATGCAGTTTTAAAAATTCAGAATAAAGAGCCTTTTGTATTGAAAAGAGATGAAGCTTATATTGGAGTTTTGATTGATGATTTAATTACCAAAGGAACGGAAGAGCCTTATAGAATGTTTACTTCGAGAGCTGAATATCGTACCCTTTTAAGACAAGATAATGCAGATCTGAGATTAACTCCTAAATCAAATGCTATTGGCTTAGCTTCTGATGAACGATTAAAAAGAGTGGAGGAGAAATATTTAAAGGTTGAAAAGTTTATTGAATTTTTCAAAGAATCAAGTATTACTCCAGAGATTGTAAATCCAATTTTAATAAATAAAGATTCTGCACCGATTGCTCAATCTATGAAAATGTTTAAAATTGCAGCTCGACCACAATTGAATTTTGATGACTTAAAATTATTTCCAGGAGTGTTAGATTTTATTAAAGACAATGAAATTGATCAAGAAATAATCAATCAAGTTGATATTTATATCAAATATTCTGGATACATTGATAAAGAAAAAAACAATGCGGATAAGTTAAATCGTTTGGAGCATATTAAAATTCCCAAAACATTTGACTACAACAAAGTAAAAAACATTTCGATTGAAGCGCGTCAGAAATTAATAAAAATTCAACCAGAAACCATTTCACAAGCTAGTAGAATTAGTGGTGTGTCGCCAAGTGACATTTCTGTTCTCTTAGTTTATATGGGACGATAATTATAAAAGTTCCACGTGGAACTTTTTATTTTTAAAAAGAAATATTTGAATTATAATATGAACAACGAAGATTTACAATATTTTCTTTCATTAAAAGATTATTCACTAACTCAAGAGAATTTTGACCTCTATCATCATAAAGAATTGGATATGTTGGTTACAACGCCAAAACCTACCAATGAAGAGTTGAGCCGTTTTTATGAAGATTCAGATTATCTTCCACATACCGATTCAAATAAATCACTCTTTGATAAATTATATCAATATGTTAAAAAGAATGCAATTGCGAATAAAGTTTCACTTATAAATTCGCTAAATACATCTTCTAAAACAGTGCTTGATATTGGAACAGGAACTGGAGATTTTTTATTAGCATGTAATAACAATGGTTGGAGTGTAACAGGAATAGAACCAAATTGTAATGCAAGAATTTTAGCACAAGAAAAGTTTCTACAATTTTCAGATAATGAATCACCAAATATTTTTTATGACAGTTTAAAAATTCTTCAAGAATCACATTTGGGAAATCCAGTTAAATTTGATGTAATAACCATGTGGCACGTTTTAGAACATGTGCCTGATGTAGAAAATTACATCAAGCAACTAAAATCTTTGTTAAAACCCAAAGGAACTATTATTGTTGCAGTTCCCAATTTTAAAAGTTACGATGCATTTTATTATGGAAAGTTTTGGGCTGCTTTTGATGTGCCAAGACATCTTTCTCATTTTTCAAAAAAATCAATTAATGTACTTTTTGGAAACGAAAAAATGGAAGTGACTAAAATATTTCCAATGAAGATGGATTCTTTTTATGTTTCACTTTTAAGTGAAAAATATAAAACTGGAAAAATGAATTATTTCAAGGGATTTTTGATCGGATTGCAATCAAATATCAAAGCAATCATTTCTGATGAATATTCATCACATATTTATGTTATCAAACACCAAAAATCAATTTAAATCAATTTTAAGCTCATTTCATAGATTGAAATGTAATGATGCTATGAAAATTGGAATAAATCAGTTGAAGCGAACCTAATCGCGTTGAAATTGATAGTAAATAATGATTGTTTATACGAAATGATATAATAAATATTTATAATTCAATTTTTCTTTAAAAAAATGATATCAGTTTCAAATTTTAATATATTCGCACAATAATAATTAAACACTAATTTTAAGATGAAAAAAATTCTATTATTACTTACCGTAATTTTTTCTTTAGCTTCATGTACCCAAAAAATTGCTTTTGTTGATGTTGAAGTTTTAATGAAAGGTTACGATGAAACAAAAACAATGGAAGCTGATTTAAAAGCAAAACAAGATAAATTAAAATTTAGTTTAGATAGTTTGGCTTTAGGATTTCAACAAAGAGTGCAAGACTACCAAAGAAAAATGGGTAGTATGTCTCCACAAAATCGTCAACAAATAGAGCAAAAATTAACACAAGAGCAACAACAAATTCAGGGACAACAACAACAAGCTTCTCAAATGTTACAACAAATTTCACAAGAGAGTTTTGAGGCTTTATCAAAAAAAGTAGATAGTTTTGTTGCAGACTATGCTAAAGACAAAGGATTTAAAATGATTTTAGGAACCAATGGAAAAGGTACAGTAATGTATGGTGATGAAAAACTAGATATTACCGAGCAAGTTTTAGAGAAATTAAATGGAGCTTATAAAGCAAAAAAATAAATGTAAGACACATAAAAAACCAGTCAATTTTGACTGGTTTTTTTGTTTAAACAGCTAATATATAGATTATTAAGATTCATTTTTATGAATTAATCGTGTTAGTTTTATGGATAAATCTAGGAAGATTATTTTTGCATTTCCATTGCGCTCAATATGATAAATAGCATCATTAATTTCATTGGTTATATCTAAAATATTTCCACTATGAATAAATTTAGAAAAGCTTTCGAACTTAAAATTCTCGGTTTGTGGTTGTATAAAAACCAAATCTGAAACTGCATAATTCTGCAATAAAGCTTGTCTAAAGAATTGTAAACAAAAATGAAGAAATTGCTTTTGAGTTTCTCTACCAGTTCCAGCAATATTTTCACTCCATTCTACTAAATGAGCAATTACAGATGCATCACCTTTAGCTTTAAAGGCACTTCTAACCCAAGTAATAAACCATTGTTCAAAAACCAAATCATTACTATTATTTCTAAAAATGTTTAATGCTTTATTAAAATTACCATTTGCCTGATGGGCAATATTTAAAGCTTCTTTTTCAGTGATATTTTCAAGAGAAACCAATCCTTGAACGATATCAATTTCACTTAAAATAGGAAAATGAAGCACTTGACATCGAGAACGAATGGTTGAAATTATTTGATCTTCTTTTTCAGCAATTAACATAAAAACAGTTTTAGCTGGAGGTTCTTCAATTAATTTTAGCAATTTATTAGCGGCAGAAGTATTCATCTTTTCAGCCATCCAAATGATCATCACTTTATATCCTCCTTCGTATGATTTTAGCTTCAAGGATTTTACAATTTGTTCAGCTTCATCAACATTTATAAAACCTTGTTTATTTTCAATACCAATAAATTGTAACCAATCAAATAAATTTCCATATGGATTTTGAGTAATAAAAGACCTCCAATCACTTAAAAACAAATTACTTACAGGATCTTTTTTAATAATATCATTAGTGGCAACAGGAAAAGCAAAATGTAAATCTGGGTGACTTAATTTTTTACATTTTAATTTAGATGATTCAATATCAGTACTGTCTTTACATAAAAGATATTGAGCGTAAGCAAGAGCCATTGGTAAAGTTCCACTTCCTTCAGCACCAACGAATAATTGAGCGTGCGGAATACGTCCTAAATCAGCACTTTGCTGTAAATGTTTTTTAATAAAAGTAAGTCCTAAAACCTCTGAAAACTCCATTGATGCGTGGTTATATAATTGTTCCAAAAATATCAATTTTATTCTTCAATTTTTAATTTAGAGAAGTATCTTTGTTGTTTATTGAGAATATTTCAAAAATAAGCCTTTAAAAAACTGTTTAAATAATAATTTATTTTGAATAAACATGAAAACAATAAACGATTTCAATTTTAAAGATCAAAAAGCACTCATAAGAGTCGATTTTAATGTTCCGCTTAATGAACAATTTCAGGTTACTGACGCCAATCGAATTGAAGCAGCAAAACCAACCATTTTAAAAATTTTAAAAGATGGTGGAAAAGTTATTTTGATGTCACATTTAGGTCGTCCAAAAGGTGTTCAGGATAAATATTCATTGAAACACATTGTACCAATGGTTTCTAAAGTTTTAGGAATTCAAGTTAAATTTATAGATGATTGCATTGGAGAAAAGGTTGAAAAAACAGTGAGCGAATTAAAAAATGGAGAAGTTCTATTGTTAGAAAACCTCCGTTTTTATGCTGAGGAAGAAGATGGTGATATTCAATTTGCTGAGAAATTATCCAAATTAGGTGATATTTATGTAAATGATGCTTTTGGAACAGCACATCGTGCACATGCTTCAACAACTATTGTTGCTCAGTTTTTTCCAAGCAAAAAATGTTTTGGGTATTTAATGGCATCAGAAATAGAAAGCATTGATAAAGTATTAAAAAATAGCGAAAAACCTGTTTTAGCAATTTTAGGTGGCGCTAAAGTTTCTTCAAAAATTGGTATTATTGAAAATATTTTAGATAAAGTAGACCACATAATTATCGGAGGTGGGATGACGTTTACCTTTATTAAAGCAATGGGCGGAAAAATTGGAAATTCATTGGTAGAAGATGATAAATTAGAATTGGCTTTGGAAATTATGGAAAAAGCTAAATCAAAAAACGTAAAAATTCATTTACCAATTGATGCAATTATAGCTGATTCTTTTAGCAATGATGCTAACATAAGAGTGGAAGATGTTGATAATATTCCAGATGGATGGATGGGATTGGATGTTGGGCCTAAAACCAATGTTGGTTTTTCTTTCGTTATTGCTCAATGTAAAACTATTTTATGGAATGGACCAGTAGGTGTTTTTGAAATGAAAAATTTTGCGAAAGGAACGATTGAATTAGGTCATGCTATAGCTGAAGCAACTGAAGATGGGGCGTTTTCATTAGTAGGCGGTGGTGATTCTGTTGCGGCAGTTAAACAATTTAAGTTTGATAAAAAAGTAAGCTATGTTTCAACAGGTGGAGGAGCTATGTTAGAAATGTTAGAAGGGAGAGTTTTACCAGGAATTGAAGCTATATTAAACTAAATAATAATAAAATAAGCGAGTGAACTACCCGAATACGGTAGTTCATTTGGTTTGTATAAATCAGCAATAATATGAAATTTACTTTTTTACCAAATACAGATTTAAAAGTCAGTAAAATATGTTTAGGAACCATGACTTTTGGTCAACAAAACACTGAAAAAGATGCGCATGAACAATTAAATTATGCCATTTCTCAGGGAATTAATTTTATTGATACTGCTGAAATGTATTCGGTTCCAGGTAGAAAAGAAACTCAAGGAAGTACAGAAAGATATATAGGTAGTTGGTTAAAAGATAATAGAGATCAAGTAGTTTTAGCAACTAAAATTGCAGGTCCAAATCCATCATTTTCTTATATCAGAGAAGAATTAAATTTTTCAAAAGAGAGTATTAAATCTGCTATCGAATCAAGTTTAAAACGCCTACAAACTGATTATATTGATTTATATCAATTACATTGGCCAGAACGTAAAACTAACTTTTTTGGAGAACGCAATTATAAACACAGTGATTCTGAGAAATGGAATGATAATTTTGCTGAAATTATTGAATCATTAAACGAAAGTATTAAACAAGGAAAAATCCGAAATTACGGCGTTTCTAATGAAACATCATGGGGATTAATGCGTTACGCCGAAGAAAGTAGAAAATTACAACTTCCAAAACCCATTACTATTCAAAATCCATATTCTTTATTAAACAGGACTTTTGAAATGAACTTAGCTGAAATTTCTCATAGAGAAAATATAGGATTATTAGCATATTCTCCTTTAGCATTTGGTATTTTATCTGGAAAATATTTGGGTGGAAATAAACCCGAAAATTCACGACTCATATTATTTCCCCAAATGGCTCGTTACAATAAGGTTAATACTGAAAAAGCTACCCAATTGTATTTTAATTTAGCTGCAAAAAACGGATTGAGTTTACCTCAAATGGCATTAGCTTATTTATTGCAAAAACCATTTTTAACAAGTGTTATTATTGGTGCAACAAAAATGGAACAACTCAAAGAAAATATCAGTAGTTGGAATATTGAACTATCAGAAGAAATTATAAAAGAAATAGAAGTCATTTCTGAAAAATATCCCAATCCGACACCTTAATTAAATTAATAAAGCACCAAATTTTATACTTTTTTCGTTTTGAACAGATTTATACGCGTCCTTTTAAAGCATTAAATACCCAAGCAATGGCAAAAAAGCCAATACCAACAGCACTAAATCCCCAGCCTGCAATTTCATAATATCTGAAGGCACCAAGACTAATTAAAATGAGTCCCATAATAATCATTATAAAAGTAGCCCAAGCTAATACGGTATTTTTATTCATTCCCATGACATATTAATTTTAGTTGTTACTTATATTTAGAATTTAATAACCTAGTTTTGTTCTACATCTGTTTAAAACATCTTGAGCTACTATTCGTGCTTTTTGTGCCCCAATTTTTAAAACCTTTTCAATTTCATTAGTATTGTTAATATAATATTGATAAAGCTCTCTTTCAGTTTTATATTTTTCAACAATCAATTCAAAAAAAGCTTGTTTAGCATGCCCATAACCATAATTTCCCGCTAAATATTTAGAACGCATATCTTCAGTTTGAGATTTTGTTGCTACTAGTTTATATAAAGAAAATAAGTTACAAGTTTCAGGATTTTTTGGATCTTCTAAAGGAGTTGAGTCTGTTTCAATTTTCATAATTTGCTTTCGCAAATCTTTGTCACTTAGAAAAATATCAATAATATTTCCTTTTGACTTACTCATTTTTTCACCATTGGTTCCTGGAACATACATGGCATGTTCTTCAACTTTTGCATCAGGTAAAACAAAAGTTTCACCCATTTGATGATTAAATCGCGCTGCTACATCTCTGGTCATTTCCAAATGTTGTAATTGGTCTTTTCCAACAGGTACAATTTCAGCATCATACAAAACAATATCGGCAGCCATTAACATTGGATAAGTAAATAAACCAGCATTTACGTCAGATAAACGATCAGATTTATCTTTAAAAGAATGTGCTAATGTTAAACGTTGATATGGATAAAAACAACTCAAATACCAGGCAAGTTCTGTAACTTCTGGAATATCACTTTGGCGATAAAAAACTGTTTTTTCAACATTTAACCCGCAAGCCAACCAAGCAGCCGCTGTACTATAATTATTATCGCGAAGAGTTTTTGCGTCTTTAATTTGAGTCAATGAATGCATATCTGCAATAAACAAAAAAGATTCATTTTTAGGATTTTCAGCCATTTTGATGGCAGGTATAATTGCTCCTAAAATATTTCCTAAATGTGGTGTTCCAGTACTTTGTACGCCAGTTAAAATTCTTGACATGGTATATTGTTTGATTGAAAAACAAAAGTACACAATTCAATATTAAATCGTATAATAGATATTAATTACTATTTTTGGACATATCAACAATTAATTTTTTTTAACAAATCAATATAAATGGAAATTATTAAAATTATATTAAGGTCATTGTGGCGTGTTTGGTTCTATGTAGTTGCGGGATCTATTATAATTGTTTTATTACCTGTTTTATTAATATTAACTTCTCATGAAAGATTTTACTCAATTTTTTATAAACTAGCCAGATGGTGGGCAAAAGTGGTTATATTTTTGATGGGATTTAAAGTGAAGATTGAAGGAAACCAAAAATTTGAAAATGGTAAGAGCTATATGTTTTCAGCAAATCATACCTCTATGATTGATGCTTTTTTAATGTTAGCGGTGGTTAAAAATCCGATTGTTTTTGTAGGAAAACAAGAATTAGTGAAATTACCTATTTTTGGTTTTTTTTATAAGAGAACATGTATTTTGGTTGATAGATCAAATTCTGAAAGTAGAAAAAATGTTTATGAAAGCGCACAACGAAAACTTAACAGAGGGTTTAGCGTTTGTATTTTTCCAGAAGGCTTAGTGCCGTCAGACGAAAGTATTGTATTAAGTGATTTTAGAAATGGTGTTTTCTCTCTTTCAATAGAACATCAAATACCAATTGTTCCTATGATATTTTATGATTGTAAAAATAGATTTTCATATACTATAAACTCTGGAAGTCCTGGAATATTGCGGGTCAAAATTTTAGATGTAATAGAAACTGAAAATTTAATAATCAATGATAAAGACATGATTAGAGAAAAAATGTTTAGTATCATGTATCAAGAATTAATCACAGATTTAAAAAATCACCAATAAAAAGATGAAACCAAAACCCATCAATTTTTACAATCCATTAGAAGAGAAAATTAATGTTATTACGCATGCATTTGGCATTGCTCTTAGTGTTGCTGCTTTGGTCTTGTTGGTAATATTTGCAAGTCTTTATGGCGATGTTTGGCATATTGTAAGTTTTAGTATTTATGGCGCAAGTTTATTAGCTCTTTATACAGCTTCAACACTTTATCATAGTATGAAAAATCCGAAATGGAGATATCGATTTAATATTGTAGATCATAGTGCTATTTATATTCTCATAGCAGGAACATACACCCCATTTGCTCTGGTAACACTTAACGGAACAGTTGGTTGGGTTTTATTTGGAGTAACTTGGGGAATTGCAGCAATTGGTATTATTTTTAAAATATTTTTTACAGGTCGATTTGATATCGTATCAACAATTGCCTATGTTGCAATGGGTTGGATTGTAATTTTTGCTATTAACCCTCTTATTGAAAATCTCCCAATTAATGGCATATTTTGGTTGTTTTTGGGTGGAATATTTTACACAATTGGTGCAATTATATATGCAATTAAGAGAATAAAATTTAATCATGCTATTTTTCATGTATTTGTTTTATTAGGAAGTATCAGTCATTTTTTTGCTGTATTTTTTTATATCCTCCCGTAGAACAATTATTCTTTTTTATTTAAAAATTATTTAATCATCAATAATTAATCTAAAATTATTGTATTTTTATTTGTTGTATAAATAAAAAAATTACAAAATCATGCTAAAAATTCTAATTGTTGATGATGAAAATGATGCTATTGAAGCATTAGAGTGGAAATTAAATAGATATCTTGAAGACATCGTAATTGCAAAATGTAGTTCACCAAAAGAGGCAATTTCTATTGTAGATTCTTTCCAACCTGATATTCTTTTTTTAGATATTCATATGCCTGAAATGAATGGATTTGAATTCCTTACAAATCTTAATTATCTCAAATTTAATTTAATATTTACAACTGCTTATGATGAAATGGCTATAAAAGTTTCAAGGCTGACGGACATTTTCTATATTCTAAAACCTGTTGATAAAGATGATTTATTAGAGGTTTATGAAAAAGCAAAGTCAAAAGGAGAGCAAGGATATTTAGTATCAAAAATAGATTTATTAAAACAACATTTAATGGATTATACTTTATGATGAGATAAACCACCGTACAAAATTACCCACCCCAAAATTTATTATTGTATTATGAGTCCTGAAATTTATAATCTCACGGATCCGTCTTCGGAATTTTATTCGATGATACGTGGCGCCCTGTTCTTCTTCTTTTTCTATCATATCATTATTTACGTTCTAAACAAAAATAAGGTTTATTTATACTATTCATTGTATTCACTTTTTCTTTGCATATTTTTCTTTAGCCATGCTCACATTTTTGATAATCAACCTTTTTATTATTATACAGATAGAACTTTTCTATTATTAGCCGTTTCTTTCTATTTCATGTTTACACGTGAAATTGTACAAACTGAAAAGAATATTCCGAAATGGGATAAAGTTTTATTGAAAACGATTCCAGCCTTATGGTTATTTTCAGTTTTGCTTATTTTGATCGCCATATATTTTGATAAAGACACACAAAGAAATCTATTTTTTGTAATAATGTTTGGCACTATTATTATATCATTAATAACATCAATTAAACTTTTAAATATTAATAAATATCATGTTAAGTTATTTATATTCGGCTCGTTAACCTTTTTATTTTTGTTGTTTATAACACTTGCAATTAACGTTTTTGATATTGATAATTACTTTATTAATTTAGGGATTCATCGAATGTTTTTTTTATACTCAGGAGCTTTTGTAGAATTTATTGTTTTTGCTATATTAATTAGTTATAGATATAGAAAATTAATTGAAGAAAAAACCAGAATTAATTCAGCAATTACTTGGAATAAAATTGAATCATCCGAATTAAAAATGATGACATTAAAAAGTCAGTTAAATCCTCATTTTTTATTCAATACACTTAACTCTATTAATAATTTTATTTTAAAAAATCAAGTTGAAGAAGCATCAGATTTTATAACAAAATTCGCTAGATTTATTAGAAATGTTCTCAATAATTCTAATCAAACCACCATTACTTTGCATGAAGAATTAGCTAATTTAAAAATTTACATTGCACTAGAGAAAATTAGAACCAATAATGGTTTTGAATTTATTGAAGTGATTGCTGATAATATTAATTCAATGACAACTAAAGTTCCTCCATTATTTTTACAACCATATGTTGAGAATTCAATTTGGCATGGAATATCTCAAATACAAGGAGATAAGAAAATTTGGTTAAATGTTAGCGAAACCAATAATCATTTAAATTTTAATTTAGTTGATAACGGAATTGGTATAAATAAATCTATAGAACTTGATAAATTAAACTTATATAAAAATAAAGGAACGGCTACAGAATCAGCTAAATATAGAATTAATAGAGTTTTCAACAGGAAAAATGTTGTTATTGAGTGTGCTGATATTACTAATGATGGACCATATGGCACTAGAGTTTACATTTCTTTCCCAAAAATAAATTAAACAAGACCATTTGTTTCTTAAAACATACCAAATGCAAATTTTTTATGTATTAGTTTAACTTCTAATAACTTAATATCTCTTAATGTTGTATATTTGGGTATCTTAATATTAAAATAAATCTTTTGGGGTGGTTTATTTAATACCTCGGGCTTCTTAAGTCCGAGGTTTCTTTTTATAAGTAATAGTTAAAAAATATTTTTTATAGGTATCAATTATGCCAAAAGAATATTACATTTGATTCAATTAACTTAAAAAATAAATAATTTAACTTAATGTTTTTAGATTTAGATTCAGAATTTTTTTCCTGGGTTCGCGGTGCTCTTATTGTACTTTTTGTATTTCATGCTTTATTATATATAAATAATAGACAAAAACTTTTTTTATATTACAGTATATATACATTATTTTTTTCTGTTAATCTTATTTTTTGGAATAGTAGATTCGCTAATGATAATACCATATTTTTAATTTCATTACCTCAATTTTATATTGCTATTTATATTTATTTTCTTTTCTCAAGAGAAGTCCTTAATATTAAAAAAGCAGCTCCTCAATGGGATAAAAGGCTTAAAAAAATTGCTTTGTTTTTGTTTGCATTATCTTTATTTACCTATATAACTCAATTTTTTATTAGTAAAAATGTTTTCTATGTAATTAACGGCTTATTATTATTTACAGTCATATATTTTATTTTATCAACCCATCAAAAAATTAAAAGTGTCAATTTTGCCTTATCAACATTATTTATTTTAGGAACACTTTCACTTCTAATTCTTTCAACTTTATCAATTTTTGTTGCCTCATCATCCGAATTGAAATATTACTTTCAATCACTAGGAATTAACGAACAAACTTTTATATACCTCGGTGCGTCAATTGAAATATTTGTTTTTGCAATTATTTTAGGATATAGAATTACTTCTATGGAAAATGAAGAAGTGGCTGTAAATCTTAAATTAGTTAGACAATTAGCAGAAACAGAGGAGCTTAGGATGGAAATGCTAAAAAGCCAAATGAATCCCCATTTTATATTTAATATGCTTAATAGCATTAACAGTTTAATTATTAAAAATCAAATTGAAAATGCATCAGATTACATCACTAAATTTTCAAGATTTATAAGAGAAATTTTAAATAGTTCTAGAAAAAATTCTATGTCTTTAGCAGATGAATTAAATATTATTAAACTTTACATCATTTTAGAACAAGCCAGAGTAGATGGAGGATTTTCTTTCGAAGTAATAATTGAAGACGATATAAGCCCCAATTTTATTCAAATTCCACCTATGTTTTTACAGCCATTTATTGAAAATGCAATTTGGCACGGATTAGCTCATCAACAAGGTGAAAAAAAGTTGATTATTAAATTAAGAAAGGAAAATGAATTTTATTTGTTAGAAGTAATAGACAACGGAGTTGGCTACAAAAAAGGAATTGAAATAGCTCAAAAAAGATTGGTTAAAAGCTCTGGGATTGCTGTAGAAATAGTTAAAAATCGTCTACAAAGTTTGTATAAAAATGAAACAACAGATGTTCTTATTGAAGACCTAACGAACGATACAATATCTGGAACAAAAGTAACATTCAAATTTCCAATGTTAAGTTAATTACCATTTATTCCAAATAGTTTACCATTCACATTTAATACTTAATCATTAGTTTGGAGTTTATAATTTTATTATCTTACTGTTTTTTGCTAAATTGAATTCGATTAATGGTAATTTGAAGTATAAAATGATATATTTTAGTAAAAAATTGTACGTTATTTTATTTTAACATTAAATGTAAATATTTATTAATCAGCAATATAGATAAGATAAATTTTAAATAGATTAATTATCAATATCAGATTAATGCGTATATATAAATAAAATTTATAAATTTGAAAGAAAGAACACTAAATCACCCATAAAAAATGTATAAAATTTTATTAATTGATGACGAAAAAGATGCTCTAGAAGCTCTTGAGTGGAAGCTAAAAACTTACATTAAAGATGTTGATGTTACTTTATGCAATTCACCAATTAAAGCATTAACACTCATAGATGAGGTTAAACCAGATATTGTTTTTTTAGATATACATATGCCAGAAATGGATGGTTTTACCTTTTTAGAAAAATTATCTCATAGAAACTTTAATCTAATTTTTACTACTGCTCATAATGAGTTTGCAATAAAAGCATTTAAAGTATCAGCTGTTGATTATTTGTTAAAACCAGTTGATAAAGATGAATTGATTGCAGCAATAGAAAAAGTTAAAATTGCCTCTAAAGAAGCTCCAAAAGAAGAAAATCAAATGGAGAGTAAGCTTCAAATGTTGCTCAATAATTTAAGTACCGGCGGTGGAAATAATGAAAAAATCCATATTTCAGCAGACGGAAAAGTTTATTTGCTAGAAAAAGAAGAAGTTGTAATGATGGAGGCAGATAAAAGTTATACCACTATTTACTTAAATAACGGACAAGAAATAGTAGTTTCTAAAACACTTAAAGAAGTCGAGAAAAGTTTTCAATTTCCAAGATTTTTTCGCGTGCACAATTCTTATTTAATAAATTTAGATCACGTAAAGGAATATCTAAAAGGGCTTGGAGGAGAATTAATTATGAGTAATGGTAAAACTGCTAGCATTAGTAGAAGTAAAAAAGCTGAGTTATTTCAGAAATTATATTTAGACTAATCATTTATGTTTACACAATTTGATTCTGAATTTTACTCTGCAATTAGAGGAGCGTTACTTGTTGTTTTTCTTTATCATATTATAATTTATTATCAAAATAAACACAAGCTTTATTTATATTTTAGTCTTTATTCTTTATTACTTTTTATTTTCTTTTTAAAAAATTTAATAATTGAAGATTTCTCTTCGGGTTGGGCAAGTTATATAAACTATCCTTTACAATATTTAACATTTGCCACTTATTTAGCTTTTTCAAGGGAGCTTCTTCAAACAAATGTATTTTTGGTAAAATGGGATAAAATACTAAGTCTTGCTATAAAAATATTGTTGGTTTTAAGTTTAACTTTAATCATAATTACTTCTATAATTGGATTAAATATACAACAAACAATTTTTTACTTTTCGATTCCACTATTAATGGTTTTCAATGTTGTTTCGTACGTTAAATTTCTTGAAATTAAGGGGTCACATGTTAAACTATTTGTAGTTTTCTCAACTATTTTTTATAGTTTATTGTTAGTTACTTATGCGGGTTTATACTTTAATAATTTAAGTTTATTTTTTAAGAGCATTCATATAGATCCAATGTTCTTCTTTTTTATTGGAGGTATATTGAAAATTGTGATGATTGCAGCAATAATTGGATTTAGAATTAAAGAACTAGAAGAAAATAGAATTAGTTCTGAAATTGAGTTGTCTGAACAAATCGCAGAAACTTCTGAACTTAAAATGACAGCACTTCAAAGTCAGATGAATCCTCATTTTTTATTCAATTCATTAAATTCTATCAACAACTTTATTATCAAAAGCCAAATAGAAAAAGCATCTGATTATATTACAAAATTCTCTAAATTAATTAGGGAGATTTTAAAAAATTCTACCAAGAACACCATTTCACTTGCTGAAGAATTAAGTAATTTAAAAATTTATGTTCTTCTAGAAAATATTAGAATTGAAGGTGGGTTTAAGTATAATGTTGAAATAGATCCATCAATTAATCCAGATTTAATCAAAGTACCTCCATTGTTTTTACAACCTTATGTAGAAAATTCAATTTGGCACGGATTAACTCATATCGAAGGAGAAAAAACAATTGATTTGTTTATTTCTAAAAGTAATAATTTAATTAAGTTTGAAATTATTGATAATGGAATTGGATATGTTAAAGCTAAAGAACAAGCTGAGATAAAAAGAGATGAAAGAGTTGGTTTTGCCACCAGAGCAACAGATGTAAGAATCCGTACACTTTTTAAAGATTCGGAAACAGTAATTAATATTGAAGATATTTCTGAAAATAATAAAACAGGAACAAAAGTCACTCTAATGTTTCCAATTATTGAAATAAGTTAATTACTTCCAGTTTTTATATGGATTTTTGCTTAGCACAGAATTGTAATATTTCTCATCACCCGTAACTTCATTTCCTAGCCAAATAGGTTTTTTAAAGAAATCATTTTCATTTTTAAGTTCAATTTCAGCTATAATCAATCCGAGATTATCACCTAAAAATTCATCAACTTCAAAAACATGATTTCCGCTTTTAACATAAAATCTATTTTTTTCAATAATTCCATCTTCACAAATTGAAAAAAGTTGAGTAGCTTCTTTAAAATCGATTTCATTTTCCCACTCAAACCGTGTTGTTCCATTCAAATTAGAAAGACCTTTAATAGTTATAAATCCTTTATTATCAGTAATTCTGATTCGAACAATTCTATTTTTATTCGAATTTAAAAATCCTTGTTTAATGTATGTTTTTTTAAAAGATTTTTCTTTAAAAGAGGAATTAGTTACTAAAAATTTTCTTTCAATTTCTTGGAGCATGGGAAGATTATTTAACACGAAGGTAGTATTTTTCTCATTACAATTATATTGGATATATTTGAGGGTTATAAAGTAATATGCA
>JAUYUF010000034.1 GCA_030694835.1 Flavobacteriaceae bacterium
AAAGAAATTATAGAGCTTTTATAGCTGTTTTTGCAGAAGATGTTCGTTTAATTGATAATATTAGATTAGGTAATTAACACAAAATCACTAATTTTGCCACATGCAAATTGAAGTAGTAAAATCTAAAATTCATAGAGTTTCAGTCACGGGAGCTGATTTGAACTATATCGGTAGTATTACCATCGACCAAGATTTAATGGAAGCTGCCAATATTATTGAAGGCGAAAAAGTTCACATTGTAAATGTAAATAATGGGGAGAGATTAACAACCTATGTAATTCCGGGAGCTAGAAATAGTGGAGAAATTACACTTAATGGTCCTGCAGCTAGAAAAGTAGCTAAAGGTGATATTATTATCATTATTTCTTATGCGTCAATGGATTTTGAAAAAGCTAAATTGTTTAAACCAACATTAATTTTTCCTAACGAAACCAATAATTCTCTCAAATAATTTTGAGAAAAAATTATAAAAAAATCATATTAACTTTTCTCCCAATTATTTTGGGAGTTTTTTTAATTTGGTTTCCTTTATCAAAATTAAGTTCATCTGATTTTGAAACAATCAAAAATGCTTTTAAAACTGCCAATTATTATTGGATTCTATTATCACTATTATTAGGATTTATCAGTCATGCCTCTAGAGCATATAGATGGAAATTTCTACTTGAGCCTTTGGGTTACAAACCTCGTTTTTTTAATAGCTTATTAGCCGTATTTGCTGGTTATTTGGTTAATTTAGGAATTCCTAGGGCGGGAGAATTTACAAGAGCCGCAAGCATTTCTAAATATGAAAATATTCCTTTTGAAAAAGCCGTTGGAACTATTGTTGCTGAACGAATTGCAGATGTCTTTATGTTAATGTTAGTTATTTTTATCGCTTTATTATATCAATTTGAACTTATTTGGAATTTAATTCAACAAAGAATTCCTAATAATCCTGTTCAATTAGGGCTTTATTTCATTGCGTTATTATTCCTTTTATTGTTGATTTATATTTTTCTTAAAAAATTTAATTCAGCATTGTTTTACAAAATTAAAATTATTGTAAAAGGACTTATAGAAGGTGGGTTAAGTATTCTAAAAATGAAAAATAAAGGAGCTTTTATTTTCCACACATTACTTATCTGGTCACTTTATATTCTTACATTCTATATAGCTTCTTTTGCCTTACCCGAAACTTCTAATTTAAGTATTGGTGCTATTTTAACTGGATTCATTGTAGGTTCTTTAAGTATTGCTGCAACTAATGGAGGAATTGGAACTTATCCTTTAGGGGTTCAGCAAGCATTAATTATTTATGGAATCTCTTCATTACCTGCTTTAACTTTTGGGTGGATTATATGGACCGCTCAAACATTGGGAATAATCCTCTTTGGTGGTATTTCATTTTTACTGCTTCCAATTTATAACAATAAGAAATAGCTTTTTATTACAATTCTCAGAATTTATAAGTTAAAATTCATATATTTCTAAAAAATTCATAAATGAAAAAATATTTCTTTTTTCTTGTTCTGATGGCAACAATTAATGTTAGTGCCCAACAAGAAGTTGGTGCTATTCAGTTTTGGAATAACCTAAAAAACCATTGTGGAAATTCTTATGAAGGTACTGTATTAGAAGCTCCAGAAAATGACAGTTTTAGAGGAAATAAATTAATAATGCATATTAGATCTTGTAATGATAACACCATAAAAATTCCTTTTTTTGTTGGAGAAGATAAGTCTAGAACCTGGATATTAAAACTGCAAAATGATAGAATTCAACTAAAACATGATCATCGACATCAAGATGGAACACCCGATAAAGTAACTCAATATGGCGGAACTACAACAAATTCAGGAATGGCTAATATTCAGTTTTTTCCTGCAGATCAAGAAACTGCTGATTTAATATCTTACGCATCAACCAATATTTGGTGGATTACAATTGATGAAACTTCTTTTACCTATAATTTGAGAAGAATTGGAACTGATCGTCTATTTTCAATACAATTTGATTTAACTAAACCTGTCGAAAATCCTTCAGCTCCTTGGGGTTGGGAACAATAAAAATCATAAATGGCTAAAACAAAGACATCTTTCTTTTGTCAAAGTTGTGGAACTCAATTTTCTAAATGGTCAGGACAATGCACTTCTTGTCACGAATGGAACACGATAGTTGAGGAAATAATTCAAAAAGAGTCTAAAAGAGAATGGGCAGTAAATTCATCTATAAAAAAAGTTTCTAAACCTCAACGTATTTCAGAAATTGAACTGAGTGAACAAGATAGAATTTCAACTAAAAGTGAAGAATTAAATAGAGTTTTAGGTGGTGGATTAGTAAGAGGTTCTGTTGTTTTGGTTGGTGGTGAACCCGGTGTGGGAAAATCAACTTTATTGTTACAAATTGCGATGCTTTCTAATCATAAAATTCTTTATGTTTCCGGTGAAGAAAGTTTAACACAAATCAAAATGCGTTCTGAGCGCTTAAAAGAAAACAACCCTAATTGTTATGTTTTAACAGAAACAAATACACAAAATATTTTCAGAAATATTGAAGATCTTCAACCTGAAATTTTAATTATTGACTCTATACAAACCTTATATACTGATTATTTAGACGCAACTCCAGGAACCGTTTCTCAAATTAGAGAATCTGCTGCTGAGTTGATAAAATTTGCAAAAGAAACAGCCACTCCAGTCTTTTTAGTTGGACATATCACCAAAGATGGTCAGTTAGCAGGTCCAAAAATTTTAGAGCACATGGTAGATGTTGTTTTACAATTTGAAGGGGATAGAAATCATATATACCGAATTCTTAGAGTTCATAAAAATCGGTATGGTTCAGCGGCAGAATTAGGGATTTTTGAAATGCAATTAAATGGTTTGAGAGAAGTGCTAAATCCATCAGAAATATTAATTTCTCAAAAAGAAGAATCTTTAAGTGGTGTCGCAATTGCTTCTATAGTTGAAGGCGCTAGACCTTTAATGATTGAAGTTCAGGCATTGGTAAGTACCGCTGTTTATGGAACTCCGCAGCGTTCATCAACTGGCTATAATTTAAAACGCCTAAATATGTTATTGGCTGTTTTAGAAAAAAGAGCTGGCTTTAAATTAGGCATAAAAGATGTTTTTCTAAACATTACTGGAGGAATAACTGTTGAAGATCCTTCAATTGATTTAGCTGTTGTTGCGGCAATATTATCCTCTAATGAAAATGAAAGTATTCCTCAAAATTATTGTTTTGCTGCAGAAGTTGGTTTGGCGGGAGAAATTAGACCGATAAGCCGTATTGATTATAGGATAAAAGAAGCTGAAAAATTGGGTTATGAAAAAATATTTGTTTCTAAGTATAATAAATTTGAAAAACGAAATAGCTCAATTCAAATCATCAATGTTTCTAAAATAGAAGATGTTTTTAAACACTTATTTGCATAAAAAAACCGAATTATAATTCGGTTTTTTCAAGCACTTCTTTAAAGTTATTTTTATTAACTTCGGTTATATATTTTTCCAAAGCCATTGTCATTGATGGTATTTCTGGTGTTGGCGCAATAATATTACATTTTAATCCTCTTGCAACTGCTGCTTCAACTGTTGTGTTTCCAAAAACAGCAATTTTTGTATTGTTTTGTTGAAAACTAGGGAAATTGTGATATAAAGATTCTATTCCAGATGGACTAAAAAATACTAAAATATCATAAAAAACATTTTCTAAATCCGTTAAATCAGTAATTACTGTTTTGTATAATACTGCCTTTTCCCATTTAACTCCACTTTCGTTCAATTCCGATGGAATTGAAGCTTGCAATTTATCAGAAGATGGCAATAAATACTTCTCTTCTTTATGTTTTTTAATAATTTTTATCAAGTCAGAGAAAGTCTTTTCTCCCAAATAAATTTTTCTCTTTCTGTAAACAATATAACGTTGTAAGTAAAATGCAACAGCTTCTGATAAACAGAAATATTTCATGTCTTGCGGAACTTTAAAACGCATTTCATCAGCAACTCTAAAAAAATTGTCAACAGCATTTCTGCTTGTTAAGATAATTGCAGTGTAGTTTTTAAAGTCAATTTTCTGAGCTCTTACATCTTTCGATTCAACTTCTTCAACATGAATAAATGATCTAAAATCAACTTTAACTTTAAGTTTTTCAGACAATTCAAAATACGGAGAATTTTCAGTGGTGGGCTCAGGCTGAGAAACCAAGATTGTTTTAACTTTCATACTTTTTCCTTTTTTAACTTAAAACACTAACTTCATTACAATCAATAATGGCGCTATTTCGAGCGTGCAAATGTACAAAATAAAATAGAAAAAATTATTATATATGATTTTTTTATTATTTAGCAATATTAGGAGGTAGCTGAATAAAAATAAAAATAAAATATAGATTATTGAAAGGTATACAATTTCTTTGTTAATTATTTTTGTATATGCTAAAAAAGCACTTAAAGGTATGAAATAAATTGCTATTAAATTTAAGTAACTAATTTTTAAAAATATAAGATCATCTTGTAATTTATTAAACCTAAAAATGATTCCTATAAATTTTCCAATAATCAATTTTCCCATAAAATATATAGCTATAAACCCTAAAATATCTAGATAATTATACTCAAATTGGATCTCATTAATCCTTAACCATTTTTGAATAATCAAATAGGCTAATAATGCAAAAGATAACAACTGAACAATATGCATTACATTAGAAAATGTATTAAATGTTCTATTGCTTTCTTTTCCGTAATTTAGAAAATACCTATTACTTGTATACAATCTAAGAGTTTTATTAAACTTATCTTGATGAATCATCTTGGCAAAACCAAGAAAAAGTATAATCAAAAGCAAAATGCCAGTAATCCAATCATTGTTAAGGATGTGTCTAAAAGAGAAATCTAACATTTATAAATCAATTATAATTTAAACTAAATTCAAGATTATTTATTCACGCAAAATTAGAAATAAAATATCTTAACTTTGTCAAAAATTTAGATATGTCTGATACACTTGTAATTATTCCTACATATAACGAAAAAGAAAATGTTGCCACCATTATACAAGCTGTATTTTCTCAAGACAAAGAATTTGATGTTTTAATTGTTGATGACAGCTCACCAGACGGAACTGCTCTAATAGTTCAAGAGTTAATAAATAAATATCCTAATAGGTTACATTTAGAAATCCGTAATGAAAAAACTGGTTTGGGCTCAGCATATATCCATGGATTTAAGTGGGCATTATCAAAATCATATGAATATATTATTGAAATGGATGCCGATTTTTCTCACAACCCAAATGATATAATCCGTCTCTATAATGCTTGTAAAATAGAAGGGGCAGATATGTCTGTCGGATCTAGATATTCTGTTGGTGTAAATGTGGTAAACTGGCCAATGAAACGAGTTTTAATGTCTTATTTTGCTTCAAAATACGTGCGTTTTATTACTAATATTCCTATTTGTGATACAACTGCCGGATTTGTATGTTATAAAAGAAAAGTGTTGGAAACCATCAAGTTAAATAAAATTCAATTTGTTGGATATGCTTTTCAGATTGAAATGAAATTCAAGGCATGGAAACACAAGTTCAACATCAAAGAAGTGTCTGTTATTTTTACCGATAGAACCAAAGGTGAATCTAAAATGAATGGCTCAATTATTTCAGAAGCTGTATTTGGAGTTATAAAATTAAGATTAAAAGGTTTGCCAAAATAAAAAGTGATGAATCAAAAAGTTCTTATACAAAACGCTACCATTGTTAATGATGATCTTATTTATAAAAGTGATTTATTAATAGAAAACGGTTTTATAACCAAAATAAATACAGAAATTCTGGCTGATAATGATACTCAAATTATTGATGCTTCCGGACAACTTTTAATTCCGGGAATTATTGATGATCAGGTACATTTTCGTGAACCAGGATTAACACATAAAGCTACAATTGCTTCTGAATCAAAAGCTGCAATTGCAGGAGGAATTACTTCATTTATAGAAATGCCCAACACAAATCCACCTTGTATTACTCAAGAATTATTAGAAGATAAATTTCAGATTGCTAAAAATTCGTCATTAGCTAATTATTCTTTTATGATTGGGGGCACCAATTCTAATTTAGAAGAACTACTTAAAACAAATCCAAAAAATGTAGCCGGAATCAAACTTTTTTTAGGTTCTTCAACAGGAAATATGTTAGTTGATGATGAAATTTTTTTAGAAAAATTATTTTCATCAACAGATCTATTAATTGCTGTTCATTGTGAAGACGAGACAACAATTCGAAAAAATATCGCTATTTATAAGGAAAAGTTTGGTGATGAAATTCCAATAAAATTTCATCCAATTATTAGAAGTGAAGAGTCTTGTTATCTTTCATCTTCAAAAGCCATTGCTTTAGCTAAAAAAACAGGTGCTCGATTGCATGTTTTTCATTTGTCTACCGCTAAAGAAACTGAATTATTTACCAATGAAATTCCACTAAAAGATAAAAGAATTACTGCCGAAGTATGTATCCATCATCTTTGGTTTGATGATTCAGATTATCAAAATAAAGGAAATTTTATCAAATGGAATCCTGCAATTAAATCAGAAAAAGACAAAGAAGGATTGTGGAAAGCTTTGCTTGATGATCGAATTGATGTCATTGCAACAGACCATGCACCCCATACATTTGAAGAAAAAAATCAGGTTTATACAAAAGCACCAAGTGGCGGACCGCTGGTTCAACACGCTTTGCCCGCCATGTTAGAAATGGTTCATCAACAAAAAATATCCATCGAAAAAATGGTGGAAAAAATGTGTCACAATCCGGCAATTTTATTTCAAATTGATAAAAGAGGATTTATCCGTGAAGGTTATTTTGCTGATTTAGTCTTGGTTGATATGAACAATTCTTGGACCGTTGATAAAGAAAATATATTATATCAATGTGGGTGGTCGCCTTTTGAAGGAACTACTTTTCAATCAAAAATAACACATACTTTTGTAAACGGAAATTTAGTTTATCAAAATGGAAATTTTATATCAAATATTAAAGGAAAAAGATTAGAATTTAATCGATAATGAAAAACATAATCTATTTAATTATTGGAATCATTATGTTTAGTGCTTGCACTAGTAACACTATTTATGAAAAACCCAAAAACTTGCTTTCTAAAAAAGAAATGGTTAACATTTTAACCGATATGTACATAGCCGAAGGGGCAAGATCCGTTCATAATAAAGATGCTGAACGATTAGTAGATTATATGCCATTAGTGTATGAA
>JAUYUF010000039.1 GCA_030694835.1 Flavobacteriaceae bacterium
CTGCTTACTGCTTACTGCTTACTGCTTACTGCTTACTGCTTACTGCCTTCTCTGTCTAACAACTTCATACAAAAAAGCTCCACAAGCTACAGAAACATTTAAAGATTCAATCGTGCCTAAAAGAGGTAATTTAACTTTGTGATTCACTAATTTTAATACAGAAGGATTTACGCCTCTGTCTTCAGAGCCCATTACAATAGCGATTGCTTGGTCAAAATCAACATCATAAACGGTTTCGGCTGTTTTTTCGGTTGCAGCTATAATGGTAATATTGGCGGCTTGTAATTGAAAAATAGCATCTTTAATATGGTCAACTCTACAGATCGGAACTTTAAATGCAGCTCCAGCAGATGTTTTAATGGCGTCAGCATTTAGTGGAGCACTCCCTTGTTTTTGAGTAATAATGGCATCAACTCCTGTACATTCAGCAGTTCTGATGATGGCTCCAAAATTACGCACATCGGTAATTTGATCTAACAATAAGAATAATGGTTTTTTATCAGAGGTTTCAAATTGAGCAATCAACGCTTCTAAATCTGCGTATTTAATAAGTGATGTAACTGCTACAACACCTTGGTGGTTTCCTTTTTTGGTTAGATAATCTAGTTTCTCAATGGGTACATGACTCATCGGAATTTGTTCTTTCTTAATGAGTTTCATCAATTCAGAAGCTAATGTGCCACTTAAGCCTTTTTGAATATACAATTTTTCAATCTGAGCCCCAGATTGTAGCGCTTCAATAATAGCTCTTAAACCAAAAATAGTGTTGTTGTTTTCCATGCTACAAAGGTATTAATCAAATTTAAATTAAAGTGCAAATAATTAAAATTAATAAATTCTTCATAATTCTCAATTTCGAACTGTTTCTTTTGAAAATTAACATTTTATTCACATAATATTAACAATTGATAAATTCTCAGTAAATCATCTGTTTTCATATAATTATATTTAATAATTAGAAGATGTAAGTGGATGAAAACTAAGTTTACTGCAATATATTAACATAATTTATTAAAGTAAAAGTGTTTATATATTGTTAATTTATCAAAAATAGAATCGAATGTTTTTTGGTATTAAAAATTAATTATTTTAGCACGATTTTACTAAATGAATGATAGTGTTTCTTCATTAAAAAAAACAAAAAATCAAACTAAATTAATTTATTATTAACTAAATTTTTAACTATGAGAAAATTTACTTTTTGGCTATCAGCTTTGTTTTTAGTTTTCGGACTAAGCGTAGCTACAGCGCAAACAAAAGTAATTTCTGGTAAAGTAACCGACTCAAGCGGAGCATTACCAGGAGTAAGTGTGGTTGTTAAAGGAACCACTAAAGGAACTCAGACTGATTTTGATGGTAAGTATTCCTTATCTGCAAACGTGGGAGACGTATTAGTCTTCAGTTTTGTAGGTATGGAGCCAACTTCAAAAACAGTGGGAGCTGCCAATGTAATTGATGTAAAAATGACTGAAGGTGCTATGGCATTAGAAGAAGTTGTTGTTGTTGGTTACGGTACGCAAACAAGACGTGAAGTAACGGGTGCTATTTCTACCGTAAGTGGTGAAAAATTAAATGCTACACGTGTACAAAGTTTTGATCAAGCTTTATCTGGAGCAGCATCAGGAGTTAATGTTTCATCTCCAAATGGTGTTTTGGGTAATCAGGCGGTTATCCGTGTAAGAGGGGTAAGTTCTATTTCATTAAGTTCTTATCCGTTAATTGTTATTGATGGTGTTCCAACATGGAATGGTGACAATATCAACCAGAGTCAAGCAGCAAATAATCCATTGTCTAGTGTTAATTCATCAGATATTGAAAGTGTTGAGATTCTTAAAGATGCTGCAGCTTCTGCAATTTATGGTTCTAGAGCAGCAGCAGGTGTAATTTTAATTACAACCAAAAAAGGAAAACAAGGAAAGACCAAAGTTAATTTTCAATCTTCTGTAAGTGTTACCTCTCCTTATAAATTAATTGAGGTGTTGAATGCAGAAAACTTCACTATGATTAAAAATGAAGGGTTGACAAATTTTGGAACTCCTCCAAATGGTACTACCATTGGATTTTATACCATGACAGATGCTAATGGAGATTTAGTTGATACTAACTGGTATGATTATGCTTATAGAGATGGAATTGCCAATGATCAATCAATTAATATTTCTGGAGCAAGTGAAACAACTAAATATTATTTATCGGTAGGACGTTTAGATCAGGAAGGGATGTTTATCAATAATAATTTTAAAAGATTGAATGGTAGATTTTCATTAGATCATAAAATTAACAACTGGTTAAGTTTAGGAGGGGTTTTTAATTATACTAATTCAATTACTGATGGATTAAGTACTGGATCGGCAAATGGAGGATCTTTTAATTCATTTGGAGCTGCACGTTTAGCGTTTGCGCAAGCTCCAAACGTTGGTCCTTATAATAATGATGGCACCTATAGTCTTAATGGAAACGTTATTGGAAAAGGAAATAATAAATCTAATTTACAGTGGGGTAATGCAAAATATGTATTAGATCATAATACTTTTACTGCTCAAAATGACCATGTAATGTCTAATTTTTATGCTAATTTTAAATTAGCAAAAGGTTTAAATTTTAAAACTTTATACGGGATAGATAATTTATTAGTGGAAAATAAGGATTGGTTAAGTGCTGTACATGGCGATGGAAATGCATTGGGAGGTGCTGCAACTAACACTATGAACAGATATACAAGATCTTCTATTCAAAATGTATTAAATTATAGCACTACTTTATTTCAAAAACATAACTTAAGTGCTTTAGTAGGTAGTGAAGGGCAATATTCAGAAACCAATACCTGGGGTGCCTCAAGAAGGGGAGTGTCTGATCCGTTTTTTGACGAATATCAAGGTGGTTTTAGTACCATTATAGTTTCTGGAAATTTATTAGTAGAAAATTATTTGGAATCATATTTTGGACGTGTTAATTACGATTTTGATAATAAATATTACTTATCTGTGAATGCACGTCGTGATGGATATTCCGCATTTGCTGAAGGAAATAAATGGGGTGATTTCTATGGTGCATCTTTAGGATGGGTACTTTCAGAAGAAGGCTTCTTTAAAAATTCAGGTATAGCTAAATCAATTAACTTGATGAAATTTAGAGGTAGTTATGGTTCTGTTGGTAACAATCAAGGGATATCAAGTTATGCGGCAAGTAGTTTCTATGATGCTGGTTTAAATGGCACAAATGGAACTTTGTTTTATTCTCAAGCAGGTAATAAAAATTTAACTTGGGAGACGAGTAAAAAAATGGATTTCGGAATGAATTTCGGTTTATTTGATAACAGAATAACTGGTGAATTTGGGTACTACAAAAGTGATGTTGACGGTTTAATTTTAAATGTTAGACAAGCTGCATCAACAGGAATTCCTAACGGAAATGCAATACTTGCCAATGTGGGGAGTATGTATAACAAAGGAATTGAAGCTACCTTAAATGCTCAAATACTTACACAAGGAGATTTTAAATGGAATACTAGCATCAATTTTACAACTCAAACAAATAAAGTAACTTCATTAGATGCAACAGGTGCTGATATATTAATCGCATCTTCAAATTTAGAATCGGCTAATATTGTTAGAGTAGGCGAATCTGTAGGTAGTTTTTATGTAGTAAGAACTGGTGGTGTGAATCCTGTTAATGGAAGAAGAATTTTCTACCATAGAGATGGAACTGCTGTTCAGTATGATCATTCTGCTGCGGTTGCTAATAGATGGACAAAAGTAAGTGACGGTTCAGTTACACGCGCAGCAAGTCAGTCTTCAGATGGTGTTGTGATGGGGCCTTCAATACCAAAATACTTTGGTGGATTTACGAATTCCTTTAAATACAAAGGATTTGATTTTGACATTAATCTTTATTATTCTGGAGGAAATTATGTGTATAATGGAACAAAAGCTGGTTTACGCGATATGAGAGTTTGGAATAATGCTAATGAAGTATTAACACGTTGGCAAAAAGCAGGCGACATCACTGAAATTCCTAAAATAGTTTTTGGAGATAATGTGTCTAACGGTTCCTCTATGCCATCTTCTCAAAACGTAGAAAAAGGAGATTTTGTAAAAATAAGAAATATTGCTTTAGGATATAATTTATCTGATGAGTTGGTAAGTAAATTAGGACTTTCGAGTTTTAAATTTAATTTGAGTGTGCAAAATGCGTATACTTTTACTAAATATTCAGGTTTTGATCCTGAAATTTCATCTAATGGAAATTCAGGTACTTCTGCAGGTGTTGACAGAAATTCAGCACCTTTAGCTAGAACGGTTTCATTTGGATTAAATCTAGGTTTATAATTTAAAATATAAGAAAATGAAATTAACAAAAATTATACTATTTACCGTACTAAGTACTGTAATGGTAATTTCATCATGTAGTGATGACGATGCGTTATCGCCTGTAAACCAAACAAGGATTTCAGAAGCCAATGCTTTTGAAACACCAACAAGGGTTGATCAACAAGTATTAGGCATGTATGCCGGTGTAAAAGCGGGTAACTTTATGGGGGGTCGTTATTATAATTATCAAGATATTAGAGGTGAAGAATTTCTAAATGAAAAAAGTAACCAGGTTACCAATTCAAATACTTGGTTTTTCTCTGTAGCCTCTAGTACTAGTGAAGTAAATAATTTTTGGCAAAGTGGTTACTATGCCATCAATAGATGTAATGTGGTAATTGCAGGTTTAGAAACTTCACCTATTGCTGCTGCATTAAAAACTCAATATTTAGCTGAGGCTCGATTTTTAAGAGCATTATCTTATTATTCTCTAGTTACTTTATATGCAAGACCTTATTGGGATGGCAATGGTTCTAAACCAGGAATTCCTTTAAGACTTAAAGCAGAAACAAGTAGTGGTAATAGTGATTTAGCTAGAGCAACAGTAGCTCAAGTATATGATCAAATTTTATCAGATTTAGATTTTGCTGAGAAAAATTTACCATTAACCTATGGTACTACTTATGATAGGACTACTAGAGCACATAGAAATACTGCCATCGCCTTAACAACAAGGGTATTATTAAGTAAAAGAGATTATCCAGGAGTTGTAACTCAAGCTAATAAAATAGTTACTACTGCTGCTCCTTTTACAGCTTCTAGTGGTGTTGCTAATGCTTTAGTGCCTACAATTTCATCAGCTTTTGCACCTACTGCTCAAACTGTTGAGAATGTTTTGTCTTTTGCATTTTCTGCTTCAGATGCACCAGGCACTCAAAACTGGTTAGGATATTACTGGTCTACTTTAAATGGTAATAATGGAGAATATTCATTGTTGCCTGGTAGTATTATTGCTAATGCTGGTTGGAAATCTACCGATTCAAGAAGATCGTTCTTAGGGATTTCTGGTGGTAAAACCTATTTGCAAACTAAGTGGCAGGGTGGTGCTTCAGCTGTAGAATATATGCAAGTTATTCGTTATGCTGAAGTTATGTTAAATTTATCTGAAGCAATAGTTAGAAGTTCTAATACAATAGATTCAAGAGCAGTAGCCTTGTTAAATTCAGTTCGTCAACGTTCTGATAATACAACTACATTTACGGTAGCATCTTTTGCTAGTGTTCAAGCGTTATTGGATCAAATAGCTGTTGAAAGACGTATTGAGTTTTTAGGAGAAGGATTTAGATCACTAGATGTAATGAGACTTGGTCAAGATTTCGCTGCTAAAGGTGGTGTTCCAGCAGTTGTTGTTACAGCTAATGAATACATATGGCCAATTCCTCAAAATGAATTGCTTTATAATAAATTAGCAACACAAAATCCTGGATATTAATATATAATATTTTAAATATGGATTAAAAGCGTTCTTCGGAACGCTTTTTTTTAACAAATAATTTAGAAAAATTTAACATTTACGATATTGTTAATAAAACATTAATAATGATTTAATATGTTCCCATAATACACTTGTATTTTTAAAATATCAATAATATTTTAAGAGAATGTAGTGGTATGTTGTTAATACAACATTAAGTTGTAATGTAAAATATTTCTGAATTAAATTATTTATGTTTATCAAATCAATTTATCTACTATATTCGTCGCTAAATTCGGTATCTCTCAATTTATGAGCGCCGTAAAATTAAAATATAATAAATTATTAACTAAATTTTTTAACTTATGAGAAAATTTACTTTTTGGCTTTCAGCTTTGTTTTTAGTTTTCGGACTAAACCTAGCTACGGCTCAAACAAAAGTAATTTCTGGTAAAGTAACCGACGCAAGCGGAGCATTACCAGGAGTAAGTGTGGTTGTTAAAGGAACCACTAAAGGTACTCAAACAGATTTTGACGGTAAGTATTCCTTATCTGCCAACGTTGGAGATGTATTAGTCTTCAGTTTTGTTGGTATGGAACCACAATCAAAAACTGTTGGAGTGGCCAATTCAATTAATGTTACTCTTAATGAGGACAATACCGTATTGCAAGAAATAGTTGTGATGGGGTATACTTCTAAAGGGAAAAACGAAATTACAGGCTCAACCGTGCAAATTAAAGGAGATGCAATTAGCAATGTTCCTGTTGTTAGTGTTGATAAAGCCTTACAAGGAAAAGTTGCAGGTTTAACTGTAAACTCAAGTTCTGGTACGCCTGGTTCTACCCAAGAGGTAAGAATTAGAGGAGTTGGTTCAATTACTGCTGGGAATGAACCATTATATGTAATTGATGGAGTGCCAGTTATAAGTGCTAACTTTGCGGGTTCAACAGCTAGAAGTTCATTAACAGCTTTATCATCGATTAATAGTTCAGATATCGAAAGTATTACCGTTTTAAAGGATGCTTCTGCAACTTCTGCTTTTGGAGCTAGAGGTTCAAATGGGGTTATTGTAATTACTACTAAATCTGGTAAAAGCGGTAAAACATCATTTAAACTTAACAATACCTTCGGATTTCAAAATGATGCTGTAACTGGTTCAAAACCATTAACGGGTGCTCAACGTAAAGAATTATACTTAGAGGCTTGGTTTAATCAAAATGGGGTAGCAAGAGGTGTTGCTAAAGTAGCAGATGTATTTGCATATTTACAAGCAAATCCAACTTGGGACACAGGTAACGTTAGGTTATGGGATGGTGTTGAAGCCAACTGGACTGAACTATTAGAAAACAAAGATGCCATTGTACATAATATTGATTTATCAGCAACTGGAGGAACAGGAGATTCAAATTTCTATACATCTTTAGGGTATAATTTTACAGAAGCTACTGTAAATCATAGTGATTTTAAAAGAATTACAGGAACCTTAAATTATAATAAGAAATTGACTGACAAATTAAAGTTTTCTACAAATTTAAATGCGTCTAACACAAGACAAAATGGATTTTTAGAAGGTGCTGGTTATTTTGGTAGCCCAGTCTTATCTAAACATTTTATGAACCCATGGATTAAACCATACTTAGCAGATGGCTCTTATAACTTTAATATGTCAATTGTTCCTGGTATTGCTGGATCATCTTTGCATAATACAGTATTTACCATGGAAAACAATATAGCAGAGAATGATTTAACAAGAGCTATTGCAAATAATTATTTAGAGTGGGAAATTATTGAAAAATTGAAATTTAAAACCTTAGTTGCTTTTGACTATAACATTGCTGCCTACAAAGCATATTTGCGACCTGAAAATGGAGATGGAAAATCAGTAAATGGTTCTGCTACAAATTCTATTATTAGAAATTTCAATCAGGTATATCAAAATTCATTAGATTATAGCTTTACATTGGCTGATAACCATAATATTTCTGCTAAAGCATTGATGGAGTATCAACATAATAAATACCACTATTTATATGGTTATGGTACCAATTTCCCTGCTTTAGGTTTAACTAATATCGCTAATGCACCTACTAATAGAGATGCATGGTCTGAATTTTCTGATTGGTTTAATTTATCTTATTTAGGTATGTTAAATTATAGCTATGCTGGTAAATATATAGCTGATTTTACTTTTAGAAGAGAGGGTTCTTCGAGATTTGCTCCAGACTTACGCTTTGGTGATTTCTGGTCAGCAGGTGCTGCATGGAATTTACATAAAGAAGATTTTATAAATGATATTAAATTCATTAATGAATTAAGATTACGTGGTTCTTATGGTTTAAGTGGTAGTAACTCTATTGCTATTAATTCATATCAGGCATTATTAAATTTTGATGCAGATTATGCGGCTATGGGAGCAATTTATCCTGCTCAATTTGGTAATTCGAGCTTAACATGGGAGAAAAATAAAAACTATGATTTAGGGATGGATTTTAAATTTTTTGATAAATTAAGTGGATCAGTTGCTTATTTCAATAAAGAAACTTATGATTTATTACAATCTGTTCCTTTATCTGCTACATCTGGTCATACCTCTATTATTCAAAACGTTGGTACAGTTGTAAATAAAGGTATCGAAGTTGAATTTAATTACGATATTATAAGCAAAGATAAATTCAATTGGTCTATATCTGGAAATTATGCAACTTTAAATAACGAAGTAACTGCATTAGCATTAGATGGTATTGGTAACCCAATTAATATTGAAGGAACTACTACAATAGTTAAAGTAGGTCAACCAATCAGAGCATGGAATATGCAAACTTGGGCTGGTGTTAATGTAGATACTGGTAGACCAGAATGGTTTGTTAACGGTGTTGATGGAACAAAAACAAGTAATTATGCTGAGGCAACTAAGGTTTTACAAGGTGGTAGTGCTATACCTACCTATTCTGGAGGTTTTTCTACTCATATAGATTTTCATGGCTTTTTTATAGATGCTAGTATTTTAGTTGCTGGTGGTAATAAAGTTTATGAAAGTTGGGTTGGACAAACAATGCATTCTGGAAATACTTCAATGATAACCTATAATGGTCAACAGAAGTTATTGAATAGATGGCAAAAACCAGGTGATATTACTGACATTCCAAAAATGGTATTAACTTCCACCGGAGATAATGGTCATTCAACTTCATCACGTTTTTTATATGATGGAGATTATATGAGAATGAAAGATTTAACATTTGGATATCAAGTACCTAAAGAGTTTTTAAAATCTACAGGTTTAAATGGTCTTACTTTCTCTTTAAGAGGTTCAAATTTATTTACTTGGGTTAAAGATGATCGTCTTATATACGATCCTGAAACAAGAGCAGATGGTTTTACACAGTTAATAACTCCACCTACAAAATCAGTTGTAATGGGTGTAAATTTAAATTTTTAAGATTATGAAGAGTAAAATATTATTATTAGTAGTTACATTAGGTTTTTTAGGAGTCCTAATGTCATGTACAGAAGATGATTTAAATCCGACACTTGCTCAATCAAAAGCAGTTGAAACTAGTATAGTAGATGTAGCAGATTTAAATGGAATTTTAAATGGTGCTTTTAATAGAATGACCAGTGTATTTTATTATGGAAGAGATTTTATAATTTTTGGAGAAGTAAGATCTGATAATGCTTTTGCAAATGGTAATTCTAACAGATTTCCAATAGTTGCAAAAATGGATATGTTAAATACAGATGGTTATGCTAGAGATACTTGGAATCAGATTTATGCTGTAATAGCTTCAGCAAATATTTTAATAAATCAAGATTTAACCAAAATTACAGGTGATGAAGCTTTAAAAAGAAATATTGTTGGACAAGCTTATGTTATGAGAGCTTTAGGTCATTTTGATTTACTTAAGTTATATGGTCAACAACATGTTACGGGTGGCAATGATTTAGGAATCCCTTATGTATTTAAATATAAAGGAGAAAATTTGTATCCTAAAAGAAACACCGTTGCTGAGGTAAAACAATTTATTTATGCCGATTTAGATGAAGCGCTTAAATATTTATCAACAACGTATGATACCAATGCAAGAAAAGATTTTATAGGTATTCAAGCAGTATATGCGCTTAAATCTAGAGTTGCTATCTATTTTAAAGATTGGCAAATTGCTAAAACTGCGAGTGAAACAGTTATTAACTCTGGTAGATATTCTATAACAACTTCAGCAGGTTATTATAATATGTGGATTGCGAAGAAACCATCTAACTCAATATTTGAATTAGCGTATAGCCCAACTGATAATCAGGGCATTAATGGTCTTTATCAAATATATATTTCCTCTGTTTATGGTGATGCTGAAGCATTAGCTGATGTAAGAACTATATTTGATGCAGGAGATGTAAGAAATGATAACCTTATGAT
>JAUYUF010000040.1 GCA_030694835.1 Flavobacteriaceae bacterium
TAAAAAATTCTTTAAAGAAACGGAAGAACTTAAAGCCTAATTTAATTTTTCTATAATCTACTGATAATCTTATTGGCAAGTATTTTTTATTTAGAGAAAACAATTCTGAAACAGAAAAGAAGCAATTTCTCATCGATATTAAAAGATTTGTTTAACATCCCATTAGTAGATTTTTCAGATCTTAAATTAAAGTATATATCATAAAAAAATCCCGATTAAATCGGGATTTTTAATTTTATAAATTCAATAATTTTTCAATCTTTTTTGGAATATCAGTATTATCAATAATACCTGTAAAATTTTCAGCACCAGGTCCGAATGCAAAAATTGGAACCATTACACCTGTATGACCTCCTGTAGTAAACTCAGCTTTCATTGAACCTTCTGAAATATTACCTTTATTTAACGTCAAACCTCCTGTTTCATGATCAGAAGTAACAATTACTAATGTATTTTTATTCTTAGATGCAAACTCTAATACAACTCCAATAGCTTTATCAAAATCGAGCATTTCTTCAACAATATAAGTTAAGTCATTGGCATGTCCACCCCAATCAATTTGTGAGCCTTCTACCATTAAAAAGAAACCTTTCTTATTTTGAGACAATAAATTCAGAGCAGTTTGAGTTGATGTTTGTAACATATCTTTTCTGATTGTCACTCTTTCATTATGCTCAGGAGCAGTAAGACCAGCTAATTTTCCAGATTTAAAATTTTTAATCTGATTTATGTCTTTTAAAACTTTATATCCTTTTTTTTCTAATTCGATGGCTAAATTTCTACCGTCTTTACGTTTTGTAAAATGATCATAACCACCGCCAATAAAAACATCAATATTAGTTTTTAGAAAATCTGCAGCAATTTCTTCATACATATTTCTATGAGGTTGATGAGCGATAAAAGACGCTGGAGTAGCATGCGTAATTGCTGATGTTGATACTAAACCTGTCCCTAAATTCTTTTCAACCGATTTTTCTAAAATTGTTTTAACTGGTTTTTTATTAATATCCACCCCAATTGCAGCATTGTAGGTTTTAATCCCACAAGCCATTGAAGTAGCACCAGCAGCTGAATCTGTAACATAATCTTCAGATGAATAAGTTTGCACAAAACCTGAATGCAAGAAATTATTCAAGAAAAGATTTCCTTTATTTGCAGTCATTCCAGCATAAATTTGAGTAGTTCCCATACCATCACCAATCATTAAAATTACATTGGTTGGTTTTTTAGCAACAAAATTATCATCATAGTTTTTAACATTGTAAACACTTTCTTGACCATTGTAAATTTTTAATGAGTCTTTAGCAACTACCTTGGTGTAATCCTGTGCATCAATGCTCGTTAAACAGATTAATGATATTGATAAAATAAAAAATAATTTTCTCATAAATTTCTATTTAGATATTTTTAGGTTGGCAAAGCTAACTATTTTAATTTTTCTTTAAATGATTTCTTCAATTTATCTAATTTAGGATTAATAACAACCTGACAATACGGTTGAAATTTATTATTATAGTAATAATCTTGGTGATAATCTTCTGCTTTATAAAAAATTGCAGCTGGAGAAATTTCAGTAACTATATTATTTTTATATATTTTTTCCTTTTCTATCAATTGTATCATCTCTAATGCTATTTCTTTTTGCTTGTCAGAATGATAAAAAATAGCTGAACGATATTGTGTGCCAACATCTGCCCCTTGTCTGTTTAAAGTAGTTGGATCATGAGTCATAAAAAAGATATACAATAAATCATTAAAAGAAACTTCATCAGGATTATATTCAATTTGAATAGCTTCAGCATGACCAGTTCTTCCAGTTGATATTTCGGTATAAGTTGGATTTTTAAAAGTTCCACCTGTATATCCAGAAGTAACGCTCATTACTCCCTTAATTTGTTCATAAACTGCTTCGGTACACCAAAAGCATCCACCAGCAAAAGTTGCTTTTTCTGTTTGCATTGTAAAATTATTTAAAGTAATAGGTTTGTTCTCATCACTTTTACAAGATGAAAAAATAATTATAATTATATACAATATTATGTATTTCAAATATTTATTGTTTTTACATAGTTTTAAGTACATCAACTACTATTTTCAACATATCTTCGGTAAAATCTAAATGTGTAACCATTCTCATTTTACCTTCACCCATAGAATGCAATAAAATATTTTTGGCATTCAATAATTTAACAAAATCTTCTTTTGAAATAGTATCATTCAAATAGAAAATAATAATATTAGTTTCGATAGGCTCAACACTATTAACAAATCGACACTTTTCTAATGCTTTTCCAATTTCCTTTGCTCTATTATGGTCAACACTTAATCGTTCAACATGATTATCTAAAGCGTAAATTCCTGCAGCAGCTAAATAACCCACTTGCCTCATAGCACCTCCAAATAATTTTCTAACTCGCAATGCTTTTTTCATTTGTTCGTGTGAACCTAATAAAACAGACCCAATTGGAGCTCCTAATCCTTTAGATAAACAGATTGAAATCGTATCAAATAATGTTCCGTATTGTTTTGGTGATTCATTTTTTGCTACTAAAGCGTTAAATAATCTTGCTCCATCAAGGTGTAAAATAAGTTCATTTTCATCACAAACTTTTCTAATTTTTTGAATCTCTTGGAGATTCCAACAAGCTCCACCTCCTTTATTGGTCGTATTTTCTATTTCTACTAAAGAAGTTATAGGTGTATGAATATTATTTTTATCATTAATTTTTTGAATTACCTGATCAGCAGTAAACATTCCACGATAACCATCAATTAAATTACAAGAAATACCAGAGTTAAAAGAAGGCCCTCCTCCTTCAAAATTAAAGATATGTGCCCATTTATCACAAATTACTTGTTCAGCAGGCTGTGTATGTATTTTAAGTGCTGCCTGATTAGCCATAGTTCCTGAAGGAAAAAAAAGACCTGCTTCTTTTCCAAACATTTCAGCCATTTTATCCTGTAGAGCCAATACTGTTGGATCTGCTTTAAAAACATCATCGCCTACTTCAGCATTCATCATTGCTTGAAGCATTCCTTTTGTAGGTTTAGTAACTGTGTCACTAATTAAGTTTATTTCCATAAATTATATAAATAATAAGTTGAAAGTGTATTTTTGCACTATGATTACAATAGATCAAATAAAAGACCTTCATGAGCGCATTGGCAAGTTAAGAACTTACCTTGACATTGACAAAAAACGTATTGAAATTACTAATGAAGAAGAAAAAACTTCGAATCCTGACTTTTGGAATAATCCGAAGGAGGCAGAATTGTTGATGAAAATTCTGAGATCTAAGAAAAAATGGGTGGAAGATTTTGAGAAAGTTGAAACTTTAAATAATGACTTGTCTGTAGTTTATGAGTTTTATAAAGAAGGTGAAGCTGCAGAAAATGAAGTTGAATCTTACTATCATAAAACTGAGACTTTACTTGAAGAAATTGAGTTTAGAAATATGCTTTCAGATGAAGGTGATAATTTAAGTGCTGTATTACAAATTACTGCTGGTGCTGGTGGAACTGAGAGCTGTGATTGGGCAGAAATGTTATTGCGCATGTATATGATGTGGAGCAGCAAACAAGGTTTTAAAGTAAAAGAACTCAATTATCAGGCTGGTGATACTGCTGGAATTAAAACCGTAACTATTGAAATAGAAGGTGAATTTGCTTTTGGTTATTTAAAAGGAGAAAATGGAGTTCATCGATTAGTTAGAATTTCACCATTTGATAGTAATGCAAAACGTCATACTTCATTTGCATCGGTTTATGTATATCCTTTAGTTGATGATTCTATTGAAATTGAAATCAATCCATCAGAAATTTCATGGGAAACCATGCGTAGCTCTGGCGCTGGAGGCCAAAATGTAAATAAAGTTGAAACAGCTGTTCGATTACGCCACTTCCCTACAGGAATTGTAATAGAAAACTCTGAAACTCGTTCACAACTTGATAATAAATTGAAAGCAATGCAATTACTAAAATCACAATTGTTTGAAATTGAACTTCAGATAAAGGCAGCTAATCGCAAAGAAATTGAAGCAAGTAAAATGAAAATTGAATTTGGTTCACAAATTCGAAACTACGTTTTACATCCATATAAACTAATAAAAGATGTCAGAACTCAAGTAGAAACTTCTAATGTTGATGATTTTCTAAACGGAGAAATTGATGTATTTTTAAAAGCTTATTTAATGCAATCGGGTCAAAAAAATACAGATAACAATGGCGACTTATAAAATATATCACAATCCACGGTGTGGAAAAAGCAGAGAAGGTCTGGCTATTTTATCAGCTTTTACAAAAGATTTTGAAATTATAGATTATTTAAAAAATCCACCAACTATTGAAGAATTAAAAGATATTTTATCTAAATTAAGTATTAAACCAATAGATTTAGTTAGAACTAATGAACCTATTTGGAAAGAAAACTTTAAAGGAAAAACTTTAAATGATTATGAAATTATTGAAGCTCTTTCAATATTTCCCAAATTAATTGAAAGACCAATCCTAATCAAAGAAAATAAAGCTATTATTGGCAGACCTATTGAAAATATTAACAAATTTTTAAGACAATAACTTGTCCTTACTATAAAAATTACTATTTTTACTTTTTTACTATATTAAACCTTGTAATATGGCATAAATATTATCATATTTATAATTGGTTTTTTTATTGGTTTAATTTAATTGCTAGTATTTTGAAGAGTTTTTACACTTTACTGTTTGTATATTTTATATTTTCCACCCTTTATTCTCAGAATAAAACAACCGTCACTCATAATGTCAAAGGAGGAGTGATTGATTTAGAAACAATGCTTCCGTTAGAATTTGCTACTGTAACATTTAAAGCTAAAAAAGAGGGGCTAAAACCAATTGGCACAATTACAGATAAACAAGGAAATTTTAAAATAAGTATTCCAAGAGGAATTTATGACATCACTTTCGATTTTTTATCGTATAAACAATTTCTTATAACTGATATTACAATTACAAAAGATCTTCAATTAGATCCAGTACATTTAACCATTGCATCTGAAAACCTAAATGAAATTTTGGTAGATGGATCATCAAAACCAGTATCAATTAAATTGGATCGGATGATTTATTATATCGATAAAGATTTAACCATTGCAGGCGGAAGTGCCTTAAGTGCACTTAATAGCATTCCAAATGTTTCCGTAAATAGTGAAGGTAAAGTGAGTTTAAGAAATGATCCAAATGTCAAAATCTTAATTAACGGAAAACAATCTACTCAAAGCAATTCTGATATTTTAAATAATATTAATGTAAATAATATTGATAAAGTAGAAGTCATTACAGTTCCTTCGTCTCGCTATACTGCTTCAGGTACTGCTGGTATTATCAATATTATTATTAAGAAAGGAAAAAATAGCGGAATTAATGCTTCTTTTAACCTAACAGCTGGAACACCAGAATATTATGGTTTTTCTACTAATATAAATTACAAAAAAGAGAAATTTAATTTATACAATAATACAGGTTATTTACAAAGAAAATCACCAGGAAATTCTTTTATACACAGTGATTTTATAAGTAACAATACTATAACAGCATCTTTAAATGAAGATAGAATTTATGAAAGAGATAAAGCTGTGTTTAACTCTTTGTTAGGTTTTGATTTTGAAATAAATCCAACTTCAAATTTTAATGCCTCAGCAACTATCAATTTAGTTGATGGAGATGATTTAAATACAAATCATTCCAATTATTTGGAAGCAAGCAAAACATTAATTCAAACTTTTGAAAAATTTGATCATAGTAAAATTAACACTGATTTATTTGAACTTTCTTTTAGTTATGATAAAAAATTTAAAAAAGAAGGACATCAAATCAATTTTTATTATATCTATGAAAATGAATTAGATCATATAAATTCAAAGTTCACCAATTATGATATTTATCCTACAAATTATCATAATATTTCAAAAGATTTAAATATCTCCTCTAAGAAATCTATTTATAATCAGTTATTTGGTTTTGATTATTCATTGCCATTTGGAAAAAATTCACTTTTAGAAACTGGTTATGAAGGTTATATAGGCGATTTAACTACAGATTATAATTATAATTCATACAATAGCACCTCAAATACATTTATTAACAATATCAATTTTTCTAATGTTTTTAAATATGATGATATTGTTCATTCTTTTTATACAAAATTAGAATCCTCCTATAAAAAATTATCGTATTCAGCAGGTTTAAGAATAGAAAATGCAGATGTAAATTTTAATTTAGAAAATAGTCCTGTTTTATACAATCATAAAAAAACTGATTATTTTCCTTCAACTCATTTCTCATATAATTTTTCAGAAAATAATAATTTAACTTTTAGTTACGGAAAAAGAATTATTAGACAACATTATTGGTATTTAAATCCTTTTGGAACTAAAATTAGTGAAACTAATATAGTTATCGGAAATCCAGAATTAGAACCCTTTTTTAGTCATTTATATGAACTTAAACATGTTAAAAGTGGAGAAAAATTTACGCTAAGTTCATCTATTTATATAAAAGAATACACTAATGCCCCTGAACGTATTACCTATTCAACAGGCGAGTTGATAAATGGATTCCCAGTTGAAATTACCACTTATAAAAATATTGCGAGTCTACATCAATTAGGTTTTGAACAATTTGCTAATTTCACTCCATATAAATGGTGGAATTTATCAGGCGGATTTAATATTTATAATTCTAAACAAAAAGGCGTTTTTAATTATTTTGACTATAATAATATCGCTAAAACTATTGATTTCAGTTCTACTGATTTAAGTGGATACTTAAGTTTAAGTACAAAATTTACTATTCTTAAAGATTGGCAATTTCAAACCAATTATAAATATTTTGCACCTTCAGAAGGAGCTATTTCTAAACGAAAAGAATACCAATATGTTGATGCTGCTTTAAGTAAAAATATGTTTAACAATAAAGCCACTTTAACTATTTCTGTTTCAGATGTTTTTAATTCAAATAGAATTGAGAGAAATATAAATACCGCATCAACTCTTACACATAACATGATTCAATGGAATGAACGAATGTTTATTCTCAACTTCACCTATCGTTTTAGTCAAAATGATAAGAATAACAATTTTGAAGTTGATAAAGACAAAGCAATTATGTTCTAAGGCTTATTCTCTTTGCCATTTAACAATTCTTTAACTAAAATCACTTTAAACCAATGTAATTTTGCATTGTCTAAAAGGCTACAATCAATAAATCAACAAAAAATAATGAAAAAACTAATTTTTTTAATGATGGTTTTAGGATTTTTGCCTTTAAGTAATCTTTTTGCTCAACAAGGTCAAACAATGAATCCTGAAGAAATGATTAATATGCAAATGGAAAAAATTAAACCAGCACTTGATTTAGATAATTTGGAATCCATTTTAGTCAAAAATATTTTGATTAAATACACCAAAGAACGCATGAGTTTAAGAAATCAAAATCTTGAAAAAGAAGTAATGATAGAAAAAAATAAAGAAATTTCAATCAAACAAGAAGAAGAATTATCCAATATTTTATCAGAAGAACAATTAGAAAAATACAAAAAATTGCAAGAAGAGTTTCGCAATCGCAATGCTAATCCATCTAAAAGAGCTGGAGCAGGAAGAATGTAAAATCAATTATATCCAAAATTAAATTATGAAGAAAATTATTTTAATGTCGCTAGTAATACTAGTGTCAATTAGTGTTTTTGCACAACAAAAACTACCTGTCAAATATATTATTACTGGAAAAGTATATGACAAACTTAGTAATCAGCCTCTAGAATATACCACAATAGTATTACAACCAATAAAAACTAAAAAAATTACTGGAGGTATTACCAATCAAAAAGGAGAATTTGAAATTGAAGCTACAGAAGGAGAATATAATATTACAGTAGAATTTTTATCATTTAAACCTTTTGTTATTAAAAATAAAAAAATTGAAAGTAATACTAATTTAGGCACTATTTTCTTAACAGAAAATTCTGAATCTCTCAGAGAAGTGGAAGTAATAGCAGAAAAAAGTACTGTTGAAGTTAGATTGGATAAAAAAATCTATAATGTAGGTAAAGATATGACCGTAAAAGGTGGTAATGCTGCTGATGTTTTAGACAATGTTCCATCTGTAAGTGTTGATGTTGAAGGAACTGTAAGTTTAAGAGGTAGTGAAAATGTTCGTATTTTAATTGATGGAAAACCATCTGGATTAGTTGGTCTAAGTTCTACTGATGCTTTAAAGCAGTTACCTGCCGATGCTATTCAAAAGGTGGAAGTTATTACAAGCCCATCTGCACGTTATGATGCAGAAGGCACCGCAGGAATTATTAATATCATTTTACGAAAAGGAAAGAATTTAGGATATAATGCCTCCATTAATACAACTGTTGGATATCCTGATAATCTTGGATTTTCTACCAATCAAAACTATAGAGGCAAAAAAGTTAATTTATTTTCTAATTTAGGATATAATTATAGTGATGCTCCAGGAAAAGCACTTACTAATACTGAATATTTAACAAACGGTATAACATCAAGCTTTTTAGAAGAGGTAAGAAAATACAATCGAAATAGAAATAGCTTTAACACAAATGCTGGTATTGAGTTTTTTATTGATGATAAAAGCTCTATCACTACTTCATTTGTTTATAGAACTTCAAAAGGAGATACTGATATAAATAATTTTACTGATTATTTTAATGCCACAAAAATATTAACTTCTCAGAATGAACGTGTTGAGCTTCAAAATGAAGATGAAAATACTTTAGAATTTTCTGTAAATTATACAAAAAATTTCAAAAAAGATGGTCATAAACTAACTATTGACTTACAGACACAAAATTCTAATGAAGATTCAGGATCTCAAATTTCAGATCATTATGTAAATCCTACAACCATACCTGATAAATATGATAGAACATCAACAGATGAAAGTCAAAAATCATATTTAGCTAAATTAGATTATGTATTACCAATAGGTGAAAATTCACAATTTGAATTTGGATATAAGAGCAATTTTTCTACTGACAATACAGACTATCTTGTAGAATATAAAGACAACGGAATATGGATTAATGATATCAACTTTTCAAACGATTTAGTTTTAAAAGAAAATGTTCATGCTCTATACTCTCAATATGGAAGTAAGAAAGGGAAATTTTCGTACCTTTTTGGATTGCGTTGGGAAATGTCTGACACAAATATTGACTTAAAAACAAGTAATGAACACTATACTAAAAATGAGAGCGGATTTTATCCTACTGCCAATTTTAGTTATGAACTTAAAGAAGATCAAAGTTTAACTTTTGGTTACAGTAAGCGTTTAAGAAGACCTCACGGTCGTCAATTAAATCCTTTTAAAAGCAAATCGAGTGAAACAAGTATTTTTGTAGGAAATATAGATTTAAACCCAACCTATTCTGATGCTTTTGATATTGGTTATTTAAAAAGATGGGAGAAAGTTACTTTAAACTCTTCATTTTACTATCAACATACAACCGGAAACTACGAAATGATTACAGAAGAAAGTGGTGATACATATAATGGATTACCAATTTTAATCAGGACTTTCATCAATTTATCTATCAATGATCGTTACGGTTATGAATTAACTGCTAGTTATAATCCTTTAGAATGGCTAAAATTAAATGGTAGTTTCAATATGTTTCAATCAATTACAGAAGGTGATTATAATGGAAGAAGTTATGATTCAAAAGATGTAAATACTATTTCAAGATTCAGTTCTAGAATTACTTTACCTAAAAAGATTGATTTTCAAACAACATTAATGTATAGAGGCCCGCAAGAAGGTGCTTTTAGTTCATCAAAAGGAATGTTTTCAGCAAACGTTGCATTTAGCAAAGAGGTAATGAAAGATAATGGTACTTTATCTTTTAATATTAGTGATGTATTTAATACTCGCAAGCGTCAAATGAATTCTGTAACTGATAGAACTATTACATACAGTGAGTTTCAGTGGAGACAGCGTCAATTTATGTTAAACTTCACCTATCGTTTAAATCAGAAAAAGAAACCTCAAAGACCTCAAAATGGAGGTGGTGGAGAAGAAGAAATTATGTTCTAAAAAGAAAAAGGTCTGAAAATTCAGACCTTTTTTTATTTTTTTATTATTGACTTAGTTTGTAGTTTTAGATTCTTTTCCTTCAGTCAATTTTTCTTTTATAGCACCAAAAATCCAATAAGGTAAAATAAAAGTCATCAACAATAGCATTAACCAAAATCCAATGGTAAAAATCATTAAAAAAGCTAAAATCCCTATAAATTGTGAAAAATCCATTTGTTATGTTTTTATATGTATCAAAAATAGCACTTAATATCAATTCATCAATGTAAATTTGAAATATTTTTAATTTATCTAATCATAGAATAAACTTATTAAAAATCATATTCTTAAATTTGTACATACAGATTAATCAAAATAATTAAATCATATGGAATATAGAATTGAAAAAGACACGATGGGTGAAGTAAAAGTACCTGCAGATAAATATTGGGGTGCTCAAACTGAACGATCAAGAAATAATTTCAAAATTGGACCTGCTGGTTCTATGCCTCTCGAAATTATTTATGCATTTGCATATCTTAAAAAAGCAGCTGCTCATGCAAATTTTGAATTGGGAGTACTTCCTACAGCAAAAAGAGATATGATTTCTCAAGTTTGTGAAGAAATTTTAGCTGGAAAATTAGACAGTGAATTTCCTTTAGTTATTTGGCAAACAGGTTCTGGTACTCAAAGTAACATGAATGTTAATGAAGTTATTGCTAACAGAGCTCAAGTTTTAGGAGGAAAACAAATTGGTGAAGAACCGATTTTAAAAGCAAATGATGATGTAAACAAATCACAATCATCAAATGACACTTACCCTACTGGTATGCATATTGCGGCATATAAAATGTTGATTGATGTCACCATTCCAGGTATTGAAAAATTAAGAAATACTTTACAACAAAAAGTTATTGAATTTAAAGATGTGGTTAAAATTGGAAGAACTCACTTAATGGATGCCACACCGCTCACATTAGGTCAAGAATTTTCAGGTTATGTATCTCAATTAAATCACGGCTTAAAAGCGTTGAAAAATACTTTACCTCATTTATCAGAATTGGCTTTGGGGGGTACGGCTGTTGGAACTGGATTAAATACGCCAAAAGGTTATGATGTTTTAGTAGCTCAAAAAATTGCAGAATTCACAAATCTACCTTTCATTACAGCTGAAAATAAATTTGAAGCGTTGGCAGCACATGATGCTTTTGTAGAATCTCATGGTGCTTTAAAACAATTAGCAGTTTCTTTAAATAAAATTGCAAATGACATCCGTTTATTGGCTTCAGGACCACGTTCAGGAATTGGAGAATTAATCCTTCCAGAAAATGAACCTGGTTCTTCTATTATGCC
>JAUYUF010000057.1 GCA_030694835.1 Flavobacteriaceae bacterium
TAAAATATTCGGCCCTGGAAATCAATTTGTAACTAAAGCAAAAGAATTGATTCAACAAGATGGAATAGCAATTGATATGCCTGCCGGACCAAGTGAAGTTTTAGTGATTGCGGATGAAACAGCTAATCCGGCATTTATAGCGGCCGATTTATTGTCACAAGCAGAACACGGTGCAGATAGTCAGGTAATTTTACTATCTAACAGTGAATCAATTATCAATCAATCACTTGCAGAAGTAGAAAAACAATTAGCTCAATTGCCAAGAAAAGAGATTGCAATGCAAGCTTTAAAAAACAGTAAATCTATTTTGTTAAGCAATATGGATGAGTGTATTGATTTTAGTAATTTGTATGCTCCTGAGCACTTAATTATAGCATCAGAAAAGGCATCTAATTTTAGTGACAAAATAATGAATGCCGGTTCTGTATTTCTGGGAAATTTTAGTTGCGAAAGTGCTGGTGATTATGCAAGTGGTACAAATCACACGCTGCCAACAAATGGATTCGCAAAAAACTATAGCGGTGTTTCACTGGATAGTTTTCAGAAAAAAATAAGCTTTCAGAAACTAAGTAAAGAAGGCTTGAAAAATATTGGTCCGGCTATTGAAATAATGGCTGAAGCAGAAGAATTATTCGGACACAAAAATGCCGTTTCTATCAGATTAAAAAATATAGACAATGTTTAAATTAAAAGACATCGCAAGAGAAAACATTTTATCTCTTCATCCTTATTCTAGTGCCAGAGATGAGTTTAGTGGAAATACCGGTATTTTTTTAGATGCCAACGAAAATCCTTTTGGCGAATTGAACAGATATCCTGATCCTTATCAAAAAGAAGTAAAACAAAAGTTGGCTGAACTGAAAAAGATAAATGCCGAGAATATTTTTGTTGGAAACGGCAGTGATGAAGTAATTGATTTGACCTATCGGATTTTTTGCAATCCAAACAAAGATAAAGCGTTAACCTTCACTCCAACTTATGGGATGTATGATGTTTCCGCGGCTATCAACGCTGTTGAATTGATTAAAGTTCCTTTAACAACTGAGTTTCAAATTGATTTAAACCTTGCCAAAGATTTTCTGTCAGACAGTGCTTTAAAATTAATTTTTATATGTTCACCTAATAATCCAACGGGCAACTTAATTAATAAAGCTGCTATTGAATATTTATTAAAGCAATTCAAAGGTATTGTTATCATTGATGAAGCTTATATCGATTTTAGTAATTCCGAATCTTGGATTACAATGATAGCGCAATATCCCAACTTGATAGTGAGTCAAACCTTCAGTAAAGCTTGGGGATTAGCAGCGGCAAGAGTTGGAATAGCTTATGCAAACAAGGATATTATTCAATTATTTAATAAAGTAAAACCTCCTTATAATGTAAGTGAACTAAACCAGCAAGCAGCTATAAATGCGTTAACCAATGATACTGTTTTTAAACAAAATCTTCAAACCATTAAGGATGAAAAAGAGAAATTAAAAGTTGGATTGAATCAACTGAATCAGGTGATAAAAGTTTATCCATCTGATGCCAACTTCTTATTAATTGAAGTAATGAATGCCAACAGAATTTATGATGAATTAGTAAACCAAAAAATAATAACAAGAAATAGAAATAATATCATTCACAACTGTATCCGTATTACAATCGGTACGCCAGAGGAAAATATGCAGTTGTTAAATGCTCTTAAAAATATAGCGATATGAAGAAAGTTCTTTTTATAGATCGGGATGGAACGCTCGTTATTGAACCTCCTATTGATTATCAATTGGATAGTTTAGAAAAGTTAGAGTTCTACCCGGGTGTTTTTCAATGGTTGGCGAAAATTGCCAGTGAAATGGAATACGAATTAGTCATGGTCACCAATCAAGATGGCTTAGGCACCAATTCTTTTCCTGAAGAAACTTTTTGGCCGGCTCAAAACAAAATAATTCAGGCATTTAAAAATGAAGGGGTAGAATTTTCGGAAATAGTAATCGATAAGAGTTTTCCGGAAGAAAATGCAGATACCCGAAAACCAAGAACAGGTTTGCTCTATAAATACATTTATGGTGATTATGATTTAGCCAATTCTTTTGTAATTGGAGATCGGTTAACGGATGTTGAATTAGCTGTAAACTTAAAGAGTAAAGCCATTTTTATTGGAGATGAAAAAGTAAATGAGACTGTTTTATCAACCACAGATTGGGCGACAATTTATAAATATCTAAAAGCTGTCCCAAGAATTGCTTCAATTAGTCGTAAAACAAATGAAACGAAGATTTTGGTTGAAATCAATTTAGATGGTTCCGGAAAAAACGCTATTTCAACCGGACTTGGATTTTTCGATCACATGTTGGAGCAAATTGCTAAACACGGAAATATAGATTTAACTGTTAAGGTTGACGGCGATCTGGAAGTTGACGAACACCACACCATAGAAGATGTTGCATTAACTTTAGGCGAAGCTTTTATAACCGCTTTAGGATCTAAAAAAGGAATAGAGCGTTATGGATTTTTATTGCCGATGGATGAATGTTTAGCTCAAGTGGCAGTTGATTTTGGCGGCAGACCATGGTTAGTTTGGGAAGCAGTATTTAAGAGAGAAATGATTGGGGAAATGCCCACAGAGATGTTTATGCACTTTTTTAAATCGTTTAGCGATGCTGCCAAATGTAATTTAAATATTAAAGCGGAAGGCGATAACGAACACCACAAGATTGAGTCCATTTTTAAAGCTTTTGCAAAAGCAATAAAGATGGCTAAATCTAAAACTGATAATTTTTCAATACCAAGTACAAAAGGAAGCTTATGATAGCCATCATTAAATACAATGCAGGCAACATTAGCTCAGTGCAAAATGCATTGACACGTTTAGGTTTCGAAAGTATTATTACAGATGATGCTGAAA
>JAUYUF010000059.1 GCA_030694835.1 Flavobacteriaceae bacterium
TCGTTATTAAAAGTGATTGTAGAAATCCCGATTATAAATGATAAAATAATCAATCCAAAACCAAAATAAATATTGTATTTAGAATGTCTACTTGCTCTAAAATAAAGAATTAAAAGTGCTATAACAGCAACAACTAAAAAGACAAAAATCAAAATTGGATGAAAGAAAAAATAGTAACCACTAATGATTCCAATAATTAAAAATACAGTAATATAAGTTGGAACAAACTGTAATGTTCTTTTCATCTGATAATTAAATTATTTTGGTCAGATAAAATTCACCAGAGCATCAATGTTGGGGAATTCATAAATAAATCATGGTGATTTCATCTGCTCTTAATTATTATTATTTTAAAGTCAGATGGAATTCGCATAGTAATGATTTCAATTGAAATTTTATTATGCTCATTTCATAGCGCAATAAATGTAATCAATTTTCTAATATCTTTTATAATATAATTTTGACATCCTGCTTATTTAAGTTGTTGATAATGTAATATTTGTTACTGAACTAATTTTATTATGTGATAAAAATCATGTAATAAAGATTTGTCGGATGTTAACTTTACCTCATTAAAAAAACTTAGAAAAATCTATAAATTATTCAAAATGAAAAGAACAATCTTATTTACTTTTATTACTCTTTTGGCATTAAATTTTAGTTTCGCTAAGGATCTAACTCCTTATGTAAAAGTTGGAACAACTACATCATCGATTGATGAAACAGCCGAAAAAATTGTCGATTTACTTAAAGATAAATCGTTTACAGTTTTTGGAGTTTACAATCCAGAGAATAATAAAAACTTAAAAGTTATAACATTCACTAGAAATGATTTAAAAAACACTGTTATAAAAGTTAAAGATCGTGGTGCTTTGGCAGCTGTTTTAAAAATTGCGTTAGTTACAAAAAATGGAGTTACTACCATTTCTTATACCAATCCTGAATATATTTTTACAGCTTATTTAAGAGATGAATATTCAAAATACAGTAATGTATTAACAAAAGTTTCTTCAGATTTAAAAGAATCTTTATCATCATTAGGAAATAATTTTAGCTCGTTTGGAGGAAATGTAGATAGTGAAAAGCTAAAAAAATATCATTACAAAATAATGATGCCTTATTTTTCAGAACCAATAGTGTTGAAAGAATTCAACTCTTTTGAAGAAGGACTAAGAGTAATTGAAGCTAATTTAGCTAAGAAAAAAGGACAAACAAGTCAAGTTTACAAACTTATTTATACTACTGAAAAAGTTGCTGTTTTCGGTGTCGGTTTGGAAAATAAACAAAATGGAGAAGCAAAATTTTTACCAACAATTGGTCAAGATCATGCTGCGGCATTGCCTTATGAAATGATTTTACAAGGAAATATCCTTACTATGTTACATGGTAAATATAGAATTGCATTGTTCTGGCCAGAACTTACTATGGGAACTTTTATGAAAATAATGAGTACTCCTGGAGACATTGAAGATACACTTAAAGCCTTAGCAAATTAAAGATAGTTTTTATTAGTTAATGTGTTTGAATCCTGTTTAATTTATAATGAATTGAGCAGGATTTATTCTTTAGAAGTAATCAGTTTTGCAATTCTATCAGAAGCTCCTTTTCCTCCTAACATCTTTTCTAATTCAAAATAATTCATAAAAATCTCTTTTCGATGATTTTCATCTAATATTTTTTGAAGTTCAACTTTTAATCTCTTTGGATTAAAATCATCTTGAAGTAATTCAGTTACAACTTCTTTATCCATTATTAAATTAACAAGCGAAATAAATTTCAGATTTACCAATCTTTTTGCAATCATATAGGAGATAGAATTAGCCTTATAACAAACTATTTGTGGCACTTTAAATAAGGCTGTTTCTAAAGTCGCAGTTCCTGAAGTTACAATAGCAGCATATGAATTAGCTAACAAATCATACGTTTTATTACTGATAAATTTAACATTGTAATTTTTCAGAAATGGTTGATAAAATTCAAATTCCTGACTTGGCGCACCCGCAATTACAAACTGATATGTTGGGAAATCTTCAATCATTTCTAACATAACAGAAAGCATTTTATTAATTTCTTGTTTTCTACTTCCAGGCAGCAACGCAATAATTGGTTTCTCACCTAAATGATGTGTTTTTCTAAACTCTTCTTCACTTGGACTTAGTTTATTAGAAATTGCATCTAGTAATGGATGTCCTACAAAATGAACAGGAAACTGATGTTTATCTTCATAAAAAGGTTTTTCAAATGGAAGTATTACATACATTTCATCTACATCTCTTTTTATTTTATGGATGCGATTTTCTTTCCAAGCCCAAATTTGAGGGGAAATATAATAGTGTACAGGGATCTTATTTTTCTTAGCAAATTCAGCAATTCGCATATTAAAACCAGGATAATCTACTAAGATTAAAATATCTGGTTTATAGTCTAAAACATCTTGTTTACAAAGCGTAATGTTTTTAAGAATTGTTCTCAAATTCATGATAACTTCAGCAAAACCCATAAAAGCTAAATCGCGGTAGTGTTTCACTAAAGTTCCTCCTTGTGCCTGCATTAAATCGCCTCCCCAGAATCTAAATTCTGCCTCTGAATCATCCTTTTTTAGGGATTTCATCAAATTAGAGGCGTGTAAATCACCCGATGCTTCTCCAACAATTATATAATATTTCATTAGTAACTATTAAAAGATTGAAAGATTAAAAGATTAAAAAAAACTCAAAATTCAAAATAATTTTATTCATAAACACTTAAACTAACTGCAAAAATGCTATTGTAAGTGCGAATAAAAATAGCGCCAATAAAACTCCTCTTGCTCTATAATCTTGATTTTTCTTGATAAAAATAAAAAAAACAATCACATTAGGTAATGCTGATAAAGCAATTAGTTTTCCAAATAATTGTCCACTTTTAGCTATCATTATTGATTCTTCTAGAGTATATATTGAAAAATACTCTAAAAATATATAGAAAGAAAAAACAGCAGCAATAATTGCAACTACAAATCCTTTAAAAACTTCTTTTTTAATTACATTTTCCAACTGTTCAATTTTTGAATAAAATGATGTGCTGTTAAATCAAATTGCACAGGTACAACAGAAATAAAATTATTATTTAAAGCCCAAATATCGGTATCTTCTCCTCCATCCAAATCAACAAATTTACCGGTTAACCAATAATATTCCTTTCCGTGTGGATTTACGCGTTTATCCATTTCCTCAACCCAGTTAGCACGTGCTTGTCTGCAAATTTTTAAACCTTTAAATTCATCAACCTTAGGAAAATTAACATTTAACACCACTCCATCAGGCAAACCATTTTGCAATACATTCTCCGTAATTTTTTTGATATATGGCTTAAGTTTTTCAAAATTAGCACTCCACGCATAATCTAATAAAGAAAATCCTATTGATGGAATGCCTTCAATTCCTCCTTCTATTGCTGCACTCATTGTACCTGAATAAATTACATTTATAGAGGCATTAGAACCATGATTAATCCCAGAAACACATAAATCTGGTTTGCGATTTAAAATTTCACTAACCGCTAATTTTACACAATCTGCAGGAGTTCCAGACGATTGATATTCAACTTGAGGGCCATCATCAATTTTTATTTTATCACAAAATAAGGTTGAATTTATAGTAATTGCATGTCCCATTCCACTTTGCGGACTATCAGGCGCAACAACTACAACATCACCCAATTCATTCATTACAGAGATTAATGCACGAACACCAGGTGCAGTAATACCGTCGTCATTTGTTACTAAAATTAAGGGTCTTTTGGTCATTATTATTTATTTATATCACAAATCTACTTTATTTGAGTGTAAATTTAAGATAACTTTTAACATTTTGTAAATAGGAAGTACGCAAATAAATGTTTAACATTGTGTATCAAATAGAGGATTTCTAACCAATCGTAGAAATGGCATTGTTTTGGCTGTTAAATCTAAATGTTGAAGAATTTAATTATACCGTTTATGAAAAGATACTACAAAATCTTAATTTCCTTACTTTTAGTAGTAAGTGTTTTAGTCGGATTTCAATTTAAAGATAATAACGACCCTGAAAAAGATAGAATTTTAATCGGTTTATTACGCTATGTTTTAACTAATGGTCATTATCAACCACAGAATATTGATGATACATTTTCAGTTCAGGTATTTAATAATTTTACAGAAAGTTTAGATCCTGCAAAACGATTTTTTACCCAATCTGATATTGATGAGTTTTCAAAATACAAAACACTTATTGATGATGAAATTAAGGTTGAAAACATCTCTTTTTATAATTTAGTTCAAGATCGATTAATGCAGAGAATGCAAGAATCTAAAGGATATTACAAAGAAATATTAGACCAACCTTTTGATTTTAATTCTGATGAAACTATTGATGTTGATTTTAAAAAACAATCATACGCCTCTAATCAAAATGAACTCATAAATGTTTGGAAAAAACAACTTAAACACAGTGCTTTAGTTCGTTTACATGAAAAACTAGAAGAAGAAATTAATAAAAAAACTAAAGATAGTTTATATGTTTCAAAATCGTTCGATGAACTTGAAAAAGAAGCTAGAGAAAGTACCCTGAAAAATTTAAATGAGTATTTTGATTTCATGGATGAATTAGATCATACAGAATGGTTTTCTAATTATATCAATAGTATAGCTGAGACTTTTGATCCTCACACTTCCTATTTGGCTCCTAAAATTAAAAAGAGATTTGATATTTCTATGGCTGGAAAACTTGAAGGAATTGGCGCTGTACTTCAAAAAAGAAATGATTTTACACGAGTAGTTGAAGTGGTTTCTGGTGGTCCAGCATGGAGAGCTGGCGAATTAGAAGTTGGTGATATCATTTTAAAAGTAGCTCAAGGAGATCAAGAACCATTAGATATTGTAGGTATGCGTTTAGACGATGCTATCGAATTTATAAAAGGTAAAAAAGGCACAGAGGCAAGATTAACTATTAAAAAAATAGATGGAACTATTAAAGTTATTTCTATCATTCGTGATATTGTAGAAATTGAAGAAACTTTTGTAAAATCTACAACAGTAAATTATAACGGAAAGCTATACGGACTAATAAATCTTCCGAAATTTTATATCGATTTTGAAGAAAAATCATCTAGAAATTCTGCTACTGATATGGCAAAAGAAATAGAACGCTTGAAACAAGAAAATGTAGAAGGCTTTATAATAGACTTGCGCGATAACGGCGGTGGATCACTTGAAACAGCTATTGATATTGCAGGTTTATTTATTACTGAAGGTCCAGTTGTTCAGGTAAAATATAGAGGTGAAGCGCCCATGATTAAAAACGATACGGATAAAAAAATATATTGGAACGGTCCTTTAGTGGTTATGGTAAATGAATTATCTGCCTCTGCTTCTGAAATATTTGCCGCAGCAATGCAAGATTATAAGCGTGCAGTTATTATTGGGAGCAAACAAACTTTTGGTAAAGGAACCGTTCAAAACTTACTTCCTCTAAACAATTATTTCAGATTTGGAGATGATTTAGGTGCATTAAAAATTACTATTCAGAAATATTACCGCGTCAACGGTGGATCTGTTCAATTAAAAGGGGTAATCTCAGATGTTGCTTTGCCAGATAGATATACTTATATGGAATTTGGAGAGCGAGATCAAAAAAATCCATTGTCATGGGATTATATAAACGAAGCCAAATACATAGCTTGGAATAATTATGAAAATTTAAATGATGTAATTATTAAAAGTAACCATCGTGTTTCTCAAAATGACAACTTTAAATTGATTGATGAAAGTGCTAAATGGTTAAAGAAAACTCAAGATGAAACTACAGTTAGTTTAAAATATGACTTATTTAAAAAAGATGTTGAAACTCAAAAACAGAATAGTAAAAAGTTTGAATCTATCTCTAAATATAAAAATAACCTAGATTTTACTTCACCAAAATATGAAGTTCCTTTAATGGCTTCTGATTCAATTTTATCCAAGAAAAGAGAGATTTGGCATCAAAATTTATCAAAAGATATTTATGTAGAAGAAGCTTTGCATGTGTTGTCTGAACTTAAAATTAAAAGACAACTATTGGTGAAAAATTAATAATATATGCAATCTGAAAAAATATCAAATTCATCACCAGCACTCCGTAAGTTTCTAAAAAACACTTCCGGAGTGTTTAGTTTGTTTTTTATTATTTTATGTTTTTTTATTGCCATTTTAGCTTATGTTTTAGCAACTGACAC
>JAUYUF010000062.1 GCA_030694835.1 Flavobacteriaceae bacterium
GGGGCAAGAAGACAAGTATTAGATTCTTATATCCAGCGTTTAAAAGACTTAGAGGAAGTAGCTTACGGATTTCCAGGGGTACAATCTGCCTATGCTATACAAGCGGGTAGAGAGCTACGTGTTTTAGTAGAAAGCGATAAAATTAATGATGCTAAAGCAGCAGAGTTGTCATTTAACATCACCCAAAAAATACAGAATGACATGACCTATCCTGGTCAAGTTCGGGTAACGGTAATTCGAGAAACCAGAGCAGTAAACATTGCGAAATAATAATTTGAATCCCGCTAAAGCGGGATTTTTTTTATCAAAATAAATATTAGATAATACTGTTTATTACAACTGCTGTTTTTTACTTTTGTAATAAAATATATACTCAACTTTTATGTCTACAAATTTTAATCCATGGCATCATGTTTCTCCCGGAGATCAGTTGCCGAATATTGTAAATGGAATTATTGAAATTCCTAAAGGAACAAGAGCCAAATATGAATTAGATAAAGAAAGTGGTTTGTTAAAACTCGATAGAGTATTATATTCTTCGGTTTATTATCCTGCCAATTACGGATTCATACCACAAAGTTTTTGTGATGATAAGGATCCGTTAGATATTTTAATTCTATCACAAATTGATGTTGTTCCTTTATGTATTGTCCCTGCAAAAGTTATAGGCGTGATGAGGATGTTGGATGGAGGAGAGGCCGATGATAAAATTATTGCTGTAGCCATTGGTGATCCTAGCGTGAGTCATATCAATGATATTTCAGAATTGCCACAACATTTTATTTCTGAACTTAGAAACTTTTTTGAAGATTATAAAAAGTTAGAGCATAAAACGGTGGTTGTAGAAGAATTTTTAAATAAAGAAACTGCCATACAAATTTTACAAGAAAGTTTTGAACTTTATAAGTCTACTTTCATAACCAAATAATTTTATAAAACTCCGGATGCTAATGCTATAGAAATCAAAATAAGCATAATAGCAACTAGTTTTTGTATAAACTCAATGGTTACTTTCTTTAAAAGTTTATTGCCAATATAAGCTCCAATTATTGCAGATAAAGTAGCTGTTGTTAGTACAAACCAATTTTCAACAATAATCATAGAAGAGAATTTGGATGAATACACAAATAATCGAGTGAAATCTACTGAAATAGAAACTATTACTGCTGTTCCAATAAATGCTTCTTTGGATAAGCCAGCTTTAATTAAAAATGCACTTCTTAATGCTCCTTGATTTCCTGAAAGTCCACCAAAAAAACCACTTAATAATCCGCCAATAGGAAGTTTTTCTTTTCCAAATTGTAATTTTCCGAAATAAGGAATTAAATCTATTGAAGCAAAAATGATGAGCAATATTGAAATTATTAATTTGACAGGTAAAACTTCAAATGTTTTACTGCCAATATTGTAAGAATATAGAGGCTGTAAATCTGAAATATTAACCAGCAACAATGATCCTAAAATAGCTGCCAAAACTGCCGGAATTCCAAAATGGATAATTACTTGTAAATCTCCGTGTTTACCTATTAAAACCAGTTTAAATATATTATTAAAGAAATGCACCACAGCTGTTAATCCTATAGCTAATTCAACTGGAAAGAAAATCATCATAACAGGCGTTAGGATGGTACCTAATCCAAAACCAGAAAAAAATGTAAGAATTGCTGCCAAAAATGCAATTGCCGAAATAATAATAATTTCCATTGAATACTATTTAATAAATTAGTTACTTTCTAGGGTGATATTTTTCTAATACTTCTTTTAAAAAAGTACGATCTAAATGCATGTATATTTCGGTGGTGGTAATGCTTTCATGACCTAACATTTGTTGTATTGCCCTTAAATCAGCTCCTTTTTCGAGTAAATGGGTGGCAAATGAATGTCTAAAAGTGTGTGGACTGATTTTCTTTTTTATTCCTGCTTTTTGTGCCAAGTCTTTTAAAATTATAAAAATCATATTTCTAGAGAGTTGTTTGCCATTTCTATTTAAGAACAGCGTGTCTTCAAAACCTTTAACTCTAGGAATGTGAACCCGAATATCTTTGATATAAATTTCTATATATTTCTGATTTAATTCATTTATCGGAATATAGCGTTCCTTATTCCCTTTTCCATGAACTTTGATAAATCCATTCTCAAAAAATAAATCAGATATTTTTAAGGTTATAAGTTCAGTTACTCGTAATCCGCTTCCGTAAAGTGTTTCTAATAAAGCTCTGTTTCGCTCACCTTGCGGATGACTTAAATCGATGGTTTTAATAATTTGGTCAATTTCAACTTCGCTTAAAACTTCTGGTAATTTTCTTCCAAGTCTTGGCATTTCAATTAACTCCGTCGGATTGATGGTTCTGTATTTTTCAGCAATTAAATAATCAAAAAAACTGCGTAAACCTGATATTAATCTAGATTGTGAACGCGCATTGAGTTCTTTAGAAACTTCATAAATAAAGAATTGAATTTCTTCTCCATCAATTTGAGTAGGATCAATTGGTGATTCATTATCAGCTAAAAACCGCATCAGTTTTTGGACATCACGCGTATAACTTTCTATCGAATTTTTAGAAAGCCCCTTTTCAATTTTTAAATAAGATTGATAATCTTTAAGTGCATTTTGCCATTTCACGAGTCGCTTTTTTATTAAATCGAATATACGTTTTATTGCTAAAAATAATTAATATATTTACCTTAGAATTATTGCACATGAAATAGCCATGTTTGCAAAAACACAATTGCGCAGCAATAACTGAACACTGAATCAAATAATTTTTTTTGAAGTAAACTTTGATAAAAAATATTTTAATCAAACTGGCGTATTCCATATGACATATTAAAAAACAAATAAAATATTCACATATGAAACTCATCATCATCAACGGACCAAATTTAAACTTACTCGGTAAAAGAGAACCAGAAGTTTATGGAACTACTTCTTTTGACACCTATTTTTCAACTTTACAAAAACAATTTCCAGCAGTAGAATTACATTATTTTCAATCCAATATAGAAGGTGAACTCATCGATAAATTACAAGAAGTAGGTTTTTCTTTTGACGGAATTATACTCAATGCTGCTGCATATACACATACTTCAATAGGAATAGGAGATGCCGTTAAATCGATTGAAGCACCAGTAATTGAAGTACATATTTCTAATGTTACAACTCGTGAAACTTTTAGACACGCTTCTTTTATCGCACCCAATGCTATCGGATTAATAATTGGTTTCGGTCTCACTTCTTACGATTTAGCGATTGAAGCATTTCTGAAATTAAAAAAATAGGATTCATTATTAATAAAATAACACTTCTAAAATTTCTTAGTTACATATCATAAATTGAATATAAAAATCAAGCTAGTTTAATTGTAAATCTCATTTTTTTGGCCGTATTTTTGTAGTAATCATTACCAAAATTTACATATGATGAAAAAGAAAATCATTATTTCCATAGCCCTTTTTTTTGTTATAATTATCGGGAGTTTAGTAGCAATTCCATATCTGTTTAAAGATAATATTGTTGCTTTTGTTAAAAAGGAAGTCAATAAAGATTTAACAGCCACTGTAGATTTTGATGATATAGATATCACTTTATTTAAAAGTTTCCCTGATGCTACTTTACAACTTAAAGGAGTAAAGATTATCAATAAGGCTCCTTTCGAAGGAGATTCATTGTTTTATGCGGAACAAATAAATCTAGATTTTGGGGTAAAACAACTTTTTAAAAAGGATCTAAAATCTCTGGCAGTTAGAGATATTGATGTAAATAATGCCATTATTAAGCTAAAAGTAAATGCTGATGGAGTTTCCAATTGGGATATTACGAAACCTTCAACAACTTCAACTGATGCTGATGTTTCTACATTTCAGATGAATATCAAACAATATGTAATTCAAAATTCTAGTGTTTATTATTTGGATGAAGAAAGTGGGATGGAGCTGGTAATTAAGGGATTACAACACAGTGGAACTGGTGATTTTACGGCTTCAAAAGTAGATATTAAAACGACTTCTACCGCTGATGAATTAACCTTTGTAATGAATAAAATACCTTATATCAATAAAGCAAAAGTTACCTTAGATGCTTTGTTGGGAGTAGATTTTGATTTGATGCGATTTACGTTTAAAGATAATAAAGGAATGCTCAATGATTTAGCCCTCGTTTTTGAAGGAGCAGTTCAAATGAATGAAAATGATATGGACATCGATTTAAATTTTAAAGCACCTCA
>JAUYUF010000068.1 GCA_030694835.1 Flavobacteriaceae bacterium
TAACACTGCCATTCCAAAAAATAATACAAATACATACCAATAATTGATCATGAAACCAAAAAACAATTCTCCTTTATTGGTTTCATGATCAATGATATCCATAAAAGCAATAGTAGTTCTTGAGTATGTGAATTTGTAATAGATGAGATCTACATAATTTGTAGCATATCCAATTAGATTTGTTGTGAAATATAAATAAAATAAAAAATTTTGATATGCTTTTTTTGTATTTATTATGAATGGGAGAATTGAAAATAGAATGAATATTGTATTTATATAAAGTATTGCAGTGGTGTCAAAAGCTAATCCATGATATTCAAGTGGAATAAAATCTGAAATTGAATCAACTTCTAAAAGTTCGTAATTGAATATTAAAAAAAGAATTCGTGCTATTAAATAAAACACATAGACTAATAATATCCTATATATTAGAACTTTATATTCTTCAATTCTTATATATTTTTTCATGAATTTTTACCTTATTCTTTTTTGTGGAAGCAAAAATACAAAATATAAAGAACAAAATATAAGTGCTTATAACTGAGACTTAATAGTTATATATACTAATAGTAAACTTTGTATTTTCCAAATATCTTAGAATCATTAAAATATTTCTCAATAATTTTGATGGTATCAGGTTCAATAATATTATTTTTTATAATTAAAAACGTGTTTTTATTTTTGGATATACTTAATAATAAATCCCTCTCTGATTTAATCTTATAATTGATTAAATATTTTTTCCAATGTTCAGAAGTCTCAAAATTAGTTTCTCTTTGGGTGTTATAATTCCCATTATTTACTGTAATAATTGGTTGATTTAAGTAAAAAGACAATGAAGGCAATAATCTGTCATACACAATAATTGTTTTGTTTCTAGTATGTGTTTGGGTTTTAATATATTCAGCTATAGGTTTAACTGAATTGAGAGTCTGCTCATTGTAGCTAAAAAATAAATTACTTTCAGCAATCAATGTAAAAACAAAAAGTGCAGAAATATATAATAGTTTTATATGATTTGATATTTTTTTATTTTTTGAAATGATGATTAAAAGAATTCCAATAATCATTATCAATCCAAAAGTGATATATAAATTGGTGTTTAAATTCAGCGGAAGAAACTTGATAATAGTAGATGCAAGAAAAATCAAAATAAATAATACATAATAAATTCTGATAAAAGCACGAATCCATTTTTCTGGAATAGTATAAAAATGTTTTGCCATAATTATTGATAAAATACTAAAAATTGGTAAGACATATAGTATCAACTTAGAAGTAGACATACTGAGTATTACAAAAAACAAAATGATACTTATTAACAGTGAAAATTCTGTTGTTTTTTGCTGATAAAATTGCTTAAATCGGGAACTGAAGTTTTTAAAAAATAGAAATATTAATGGAATTCCCATCAAAGGAACTAAAATTAAATAGTAATAAAACGGCTCTCCTCTTTTAAAATTATCAACAGCAACTCTATCAATTAATTGGTGATTAACAAAATAACTTAGCAAACCCTCATTTTTATTGATTAATAAGATAAACCAAGCACTACTTACAACTAAAAATAAAATCAACCCAAGGTATTGATGAATATTTTGTTGAATTTTTTCTTGGTTGATGATCTTTGTCGTAATGATAAAAGTTAATGGAATAATCAAGCCAACCGGACCTTTGGTTTCAAAAATGAGTCCAAGAAAAAGATAAAAAAGATATAAAAAAATGGGTTTTTGGCTACTTCTATATCGAATCAAAAAATATAAAGACGCTAAAATAAAAGTATTCAAATAAGCATCAGTTGTTAAATTTCTAACGGATATAATTACCATCGGAAATGAAAAGTAAATGATACTTGCCGCAAATGCAATAACTTCTTTTTGATAAAGTAATTTAGCAATTAAATACACCAAAATGAGTTGAAGAATTAAACTGAATTGCAAAAAAAATCGTGCTCCAAATTCATTGATGCCAAATAATTGATACCCAAATGTGGTTATATAATAAGTAATGGGTGGTTTGTGAAAATGTTTAATTCCGAGTTCAGTCGGTTCAATATAATTACCAGAATCAAGCATTTCTTTAGAAATTTGTGCATAACGAGCTTCGCTACTTTCGGTCAATCCCCAACTTCCAAGTCCTGAAATTAGGATTAGAAAAGCAATACTTAGAAAAACGATGAATTTAAGTTTCATAGGTAAATAATTATATTTAATATCAACTAGAATATATCAGTTTGATAATAGATTTTCCTAATTATACGTTTAGGGCAAAATGGTATTTTTTAAATTTGATTTTTTAAAATAATTAAATTTCTGATATATAGAAAAACTGAAAAGATGGTCCCTAAAAACAAAACTGGATCTTTTCTTAAAATTGCATAAAAAAGAATCATTAATGAACCTACTAAACTTAGAATCCAAAATCCCTTTGGTAAAGATGATATTTTATATTTTTCAGTTAATATCCATTGATAAACAAATCTCATAGTAAATATAATTTGTGCAACAGAACCCCAAATTAGTAACCATGTAGCAATATTATCTGAATGAAATAGATGGTAAACATCAATTCTGTTATTATTAAAGTAAAAAATAACTACAAATAATGGGAAAGCCAAAAGTAATAACCTGATTAAAATAGGTAGTTTTTTCCATTCTTGTTGAAAATGAAGATTTCTAATATATATAAAATAGGTGAGTGATTGGCCTAACATAATAGCAAAATCCTCTCGAAAATATCCATAAATAAACATCAAAATGGATCCCATTAAACTTAGTTTCCAGAAAATTGAAGGTGTTTCAACTTTTTTATTTTTTTCTGAAAGTAGCCATTGAATTATAGCGCGACCAAAATATAATAATTGCGCAGCAAAACCAATTGAATATATAAACCAGCTACTCATTGATTATTTTAGAATTTGAAACTTGGTAATTAATATATTTTTTCTTCATCCATAAATAGGCGAAACAATCCATTAATGGTCCTAATAATCTATTCCATAAACCAAATTTGGCTGTTCCAGCAATACGTGGAAAATGTTGCACTGGAATTTGCTTAATTCTGCCATTTTGCAATAAAATCATAGCAGGCAAAAACCGATGTAAACCTTTAAACATTGGAATTTTTTTAGCATAAGACGTTTTGATAATTTTTAACGGACAGCCAGTATCATCCATTCCATCATTGGTAAAAGCACGTCGAATCCCATTTGCAATAGTTGATGACATATTTTTTACAATTGAATCCTGACGGTTAGAACGTACACCGGTTACTAATTCATTATCTCCAATATGCGCTAATAATAAATTAAAATCGTTCGGTGAAGTTTGTAAATCCGCATCAATATAACCTACTAATTCAGTATCACAATAATCAAATCCAACTTTAATAGCGGCACTTAATCCACAATTTTTTTGAAACTGAATAAAAGTAAAATCGTTATTTCTTTGGCAAATGGCTTCAATTTTTTCTTGACTTCTATCAGAACTGCCATCGTTTACTAATAAATATTTTGTTTTTTTTGAAGCTATTTTTAAATAATCAGTTAATTCTTTTTCTACTCTTTCCAGATTTTCTTCTTCATTATAAATGGGAACTATAACCGTTAATTCGTATTTCATTGCTTTATTTATTAATATGCTTTGTAAAAATATCAATTAATTCTTTAGCTGCTTTAATTGGTGAAATTGAATGTTGTCGGATTTTATTTTTGTAGTTAGATAAAGAATTATTAATTTCTTTATTGTTGTAAAATAAGGAAAGTAAACTCGCTTTTAAAGTTTCATCAAACCAAATTTCATTTTGTTGATTTCTTTTTTTATCCCAAAATCCATTTTCTTTGATAAGTTTTATATAATCCTGAATTAAATTCCAAACTTCTTCAATTCCAATTTTATGGAGTGCACTACAAGTTAATACTTTTGGATTCCATCCATTTTCTTTTGCTGGAAACAAATGAAGTGCCCTTTCTAAATCAGCTTTAGCAATTCTAATATTTGTGGCATTATTATTATCATCTTTATTAAAAACAAAAAGATCAGCCATTTCAATAATTCCTCTTTTGATACCTTGTAATTCATCACCAGCTCCTGCTAAACTTAATAATAAGAAGAAATCTACCATGGAATGAACTGCAATATCATTTTGTCCAACACCAACAGTTTCAATTATTATAATATCAAAACCAGCAGCTTCGCATAAAATAATAGCTTCTCTAGTTTTGTGAGATACACCACCTAAAGAATCCCCAGATGGAGTTGGTCTGATAAATGCGTTTGGATCTGTACTCAATTCAATCATTCTGGTTTTATCGCCTAAAATACTTCCTTTAACCAAATTACTGCTTGGGTCAATAGTTAATACCGCAACTTTATGATTTTTAGCAGTTAATAATTTTCCAAAGGCTTCAATAAAAGTGCTTTTTCCAACACCTGGTACTCCAGTTACACCAATTCTAATAGACTTTCCTGCTAATGGTAAGCAGCCTTCTAATATTTCTTGCGCTAAAAGTTGATGTTTAACAGCTGTACTTTCAATAATACTGATAGCCTTACTTAAACTAGCAATTTCACCATTTTGAAGTGATTTTATGTAATCTTTAGCTGTATAATTTTGGAACAGATTCAAGTTCATGAGTACTTATTTTATTTCAATCGGTATTTTATAAAATTGAAATAGCTTATTATCATATTTGTTGAAATCAAAAGTACTATTATTTCATCAAAAAAAACTAAAAATGAATTCGTTTGTGTAATGAGACATTTATAGTATTTTTACAATCTAAACGATTCAGCCAGCATGGAATTATTTAAACAACATCAAATTAAGATTTATAATTCACTTACTAAGTCAAAACAAATTTTCAAACCTATCAATGAGGGAAATGTTGGAATGTATGTTTGTGGTCCAACAGTTTATAGCAATGTGCATTTGGGAAATGTGAGAACATTTATGTCTTTTGATTTGATTTACAGATATTTATTACATTTAGGTTATAAAGTTAGATATGTTAGAAATATCACTGATGCTGGACATTTAGAAAACGATGCTGATGAAGGTGAAGATAGAATTTCTAAAAAAGCACGCTTAGAGAAAATTGAACCGATGGAAGTGGTGCAACAATATACTGTTGATTTTCATCAGGTGATGTCAAAATTTAATAGTCTTCCTCCTAATATCGAACCTACAGCAACTGGACATATAATTGAACAGATTGAAATCATTAAAGATATTTTAGAAAAAGGATTGGCTTATGAAATTAATGGATCAGTATATTTTGATGTATTAAAATATAACGAAACTGAACATTACGGCATACTATCAGGTAGAAATATCGAAGATGCCATACATAATACAAGAACTTTAGATGGTCAATCGGAGAAAAGAAATCCACAAGATTTTGCATTATGGAAAAAGGCTAAACCTGAACATATCATGCGTTGGCCATCTCCTTGGAGTATTGGTTTTCCAGGTTGGCATTTGGAGTGTACAGCCATGAGTAATAAGTATTTAGGAAAACAATTTGATATTCACGGTGGAGGAATGGACTTGAAATTTCCACATCACGAATGTGAAATTGCACAGTCAAAAGCTTGTTTTGGAGAAAATCCGGTAAATTATTGGATGCATGCTAATATGTTAACGTTGAATGGTCAGAAAATGGCAAAATCAACAGGAAACAATATTTTACCAAGTGAAATATTTACTGGTGAAAATACTATTTTAACTAAGTCATTTGCCCC
>JAUYUF010000183.1 GCA_030694835.1 Flavobacteriaceae bacterium
GGCGCGAACTGAAAAGCTTGTTTTTGAAATGGCTAAATCTTTAGGCCGTGAATTTGTAATTCAAGTTACTGGAACTGTTATTGAGCGTGAAGCTAAAAACCAGCATATTGCAACGGGCGAAATTGAAATTTTAGTTACCAAAATTAGAATTCTTAACCAAGCTAAATTACCTCCCTTTACTATTGAAGATGAAACGGATGGTGGTGATGAACTTAGAATGAAATATCGATATTTAGATATCAGAAGAAATCCTGTTAGAGAAAATCTAATTTTCCGTCATAAAGTTGCGATGGAAGTTCGTAATTATATGTCAAATCAGGGATTTATTGAAGTTGAAACACCTTATTTAATAAAATCTACTCCAGAAGGTGCGCGTGATTTTGTAGTGCCTTCGCGTATGAATGAAGGACAGTTTTACGCTTTACCACAATCACCTCAAACTTTTAAACAATTGTTAATGGTGGGTGGTATGGATAAATATTTTCAAATTGTGAAGTGTTTTAGAGATGAGGATTTACGTGCTGACCGTCAGCCAGAATTTACACAAATTGACTGTGAAATGGCTTTTGTTGATCAAGAAGATGTGCTCAATGCTTTTGAAGGATTGACACGTCATTTATTGAAAGAAATTAAAGGAATTGATGTAGCTGAGTTTCCTCGAATGACTTATGATGATGCGATGAAAAAATACGGAAATGACAAACCAGATATTCGCTTCGGAATGGAGTTTGGTGAGTTGAATGATTTGGCTCAAAATAAAGGATTTGCCATATTTGACACACAAGAATTAGTCGTTGGTATTGCCGCTCCAAATTGTGCTCAGTATTCAAGAAAAGAAATAGATGCTTTAATTGAATTTGTAAAGCGTCCACAGATTGGTGCCACTGGTTTAATTTGGGTAAAATGCAATGAAGACGGCACTTTTAAATCATCGGTAGAGAAATTTTTTACCGAAACAGATTTAGCTGCTTGGGCTAAAAGATTAAATGCAAAAGCGGGAGATTTATTGTTGATTTTAGCTGGAAACTCAGATAAAACTCGTACACAATTAAGTGTTTTACGAATGGAAATGGCTAAAAATTTAGGCTTACGCAATCCGAAAGAATTTGCACCATTGTGGGTAGTTGATTTCCCACTATTAGAATGGGATGAAGATTCAAAACGTTTTCACGCCATGCATCATCCGTTTACATCTCCTAAAAAAGAAGATTTCGAATTGTTGAAAACCAATCCTGGGAAAGTAAGGGCTAATGCATATGATTTGGTTTTAAATGGCAATGAAATTGGAGGTGGTTCTATCAGAATTCATGACAAAACTACTCAGAAAATGATGTTTGATTATTTAGGATTTTCTGAAAAAGAAGCAGAAAATCAGTTTGGATTTTTAATGACTGCATTTGAATTTGGCGCTCCTCCACATGGGGGAATCGCTTTTGGTTTAGATCGTTTGGTTGCTATTTTAGGTGGTCAAGAAACGATACGCGATTTTATCGCCTTTCCAAAAAATAATTCGGGTAGAGATGTGATGATTGATGCTCCAGCTGCTTTAGACAATGTTCAATTAAAAGAATTAAATATAAAATTAGATTTACCTAATTTTTAATTGGGAAATAAATCTTTAGAAAATGCCCAAGAAACCAGTCGGTAAACTTGCTAAAATTCTTATTTGGAGATATAAATATATTTCTAACAAACAGTTTATCTATATTTTAAGCGCAGTTGTTGGTCTGCTTTCTGGACTTGGGGCTGTAATTTTAAAAAACCTCACTCATTTTATTCAATCATTATTAGGAGGAAAATATATTGGTGAATATCATCGATTATTTTATTTTATTTTTCCAATTATCGGATTTTTCTTAGTCGCTTTAATAATAAAATATGTAATCAAACAAAAAATCGGTCATGGCATTCCTTCAACTTTATATGCCATCTCAAAATTGAAATCTATTTTACCTCCACATCAAATGTGGGGATCTTTAATAACGGCTCCTTTAACTGTTGGGTTTGGAGGATCGGTTGGATTAGAGGGGCCAACTGTAGCAACTGGGGCTGCACTTGGTTCAAATGTTGCTCGTTTCTTCCATTTAAATCAAACAACACGAAATTTATTAGTTGGAGCTGCCGCAGCTGGAGCAATGTCTTCAATTTTTAAAGCACCTATTGCAGGAATCTTATTTGCTATCGAAATCTTTAGTTTAGATTTAACATTAGCGTCGATGGTTCCACTATTAATTGCATCAATTATTGCGATTTTTACATCCTATTTCTTTTTAGGGGAAGAAATTTTATTGCGATTTCCAATAGAAAGTGGAGCTTTTAATTTCTATGATGTCTTATTTTATGTTTTACTTGGTGTAACATCTGCTGCTATTTCAATCTATTTCAGCAAAACATATTTTGGTATAAGTAATTTTTTTAAAAAATATTCAAACCCTTATAAACGTTTAATTATTGGTGGATTATTAATTGGACTACTCGTTTATCTTGTACCACCTTTATTTGGTGAAGGTTATGAGACAATTAATCTTGTCTCTAAAGGAAATATAGAAAAAGTCATTTCTGCCAATTACTTTGGAATTTTAACGGATAATAGTTGGTTAATCATCGCATTTTTAGTTGGATTAATTGCTCTAAAAGTAGTGGCGATGTCAATTACTTTTGGCGCAGGAGGAATTGGCGGTGTCTTTGCACCTACCCTTTTTACTGGAAGTATAACAGGTTTTGTTTTTGCCTATATTATGAATACCACCAATTTTTTTAGCCATCATTTATCAACCACCAACTTCGCACTTGTTGGTATGGCTGGTTTAATGGCAGGTATTTTACAAGCACCATTAACTGCCATCTTTTTAATTGCAGAAATTACCAATGGTTATGAATTGTTTATACCATTAATGATTACGGCTTCTATATCCTTTTCAATTGCTCATCATTATTTACCTTTTAATATCTATGCTACAGAATTAGCTCAAAAAGGCGAACTTCTTACTCATAATAAAGATGAAAATGTGATGATTTTAATGGATATTGATAAAATTATTGAAACGAACTTTATCCCAGTTCTTCCAGATATGAAATTGAATAAAATGCTTAAAAATGTAGTGACTAAATCAACCCGAAACATATTTCCAATTATTAGTGAAAATGATGATTTTATGGGAATTATGTTGTTAGATGATATTAGAGAAATAATGTTTGACAAAAAAACCTGTAAAAAATTTATTGTAGAAGATTTTTTGCAAAATCCACCTGAAATTATCAATTACAATATAGATTCTACACAAAACGTGATGGAAAAATTTAAAACAAGTGGCGCTTGGAACTTGCCCGTTATTAAAGATGGAAAATATTATGGATTTATTTCAAAATCAAAATTGTTAACAGCATACAGACGTAAATTAGTAGAAGTAACTTCTTAAAAAAATAACCTATGTTAAAAATCATTGTATATATCGTCTTCTTTATAGTAATCGGAACAATTGTTACTGGTTATTATATAAAATCTGATTCGCTACAAGACGGAGAAAAAATTATCGGAATTGGAGTGTTAATTTTTGCCTTTATCCTTATGCCATTATTTATTTACTTACGATATAAAGGTCGAGATTTGTCGCATTTTACTTTTAACCAACCTAAAGAAGAAGAAGAAAAAAAGTAAGCTATTGCAAATAAATCAAATAAAATATATATTTGAATTAAATTATATAATCAAACTTAATTAAATTTTCAAAATGAACGGTACAGTTAAATTTTTCAATGAATCAAAAGGTTTTGGATTCATTACCAATGATGACACAAAAAAAGATGTTTTTGTGCATATTACAGGACTTGCTAAAGGAGAAATGCTTTCTGAAGGAGACAAAGTAAGCTACGAAGAAGGAGAAGGTAAAAACGGAGTTATTGCAACTAACGTTAAAGTTATCGGTTAATTCTTAAAAGATATATAAAAACTGAATGCTTAAATCAGCCACTTTAAAAAGTGGCTTTTTTATTAATTTAAATTGCGTTTTTCAATAAAAAATCTCTTGATTAATTTACTGCATTCCTCCTCTAAAACCCCTCCTGTAACTTGTGTTTTTGGGTGTAATTGTGTTTTATAATTGATAAAACCTCTTTTTTCATCATGGGCACCAAAAACAATCTTGCCAATTTGTGCCCAATAACTTGCTCCTGCGCACATCTGACAAGGCTCAAGCGTTACATATAAAGTGCATTCATTTAAGTATTTCCCACCTATATAATCTGCTGCTGCAGTAAATGCTTGCATTTCTGCGTGAGCAGTAACATCATTTAAGGTTTCTGTTAAATTATGTGCACGTGCAATAATTTGATTATTTAAAACAATTACGGCACCAACAGGAACTTCGCCTTTAGCTAAACCGAATTCTGCTTCAGCTAATGCCCGCTTCATAAAATAATTATCATCAAAAGGATTTTCCATACCACAAAGGTACTATTTCTCAAAAATAAACCATCCATTTCAATTTGAATTAAGAACATAAAAAAATGTAATTTTGTGATGTGAAAGAAAACTTGCTCAACCAAATTGATTGTCCAAAAGATTTAAAGAAACTTTCTGAAAATCAATTACCTCAACTTGCCCAAGAATTGAGAGATTTTATCATTGATATTGTCGCCACAAAAGAAGGCCACTTAGGTGCTAGTTTAGGAGTTGTAGAGCTAACTATTGTATTACATTATATTTTTGATACTCCCAATGATTTGTTAGTTTGGGATGTTGGTCATCAAGCTTATGGTCATAAGATTTTGACAGGAAGAAAAAATGAATTTCACACCAATAGACAGTTTGGGGGAATATCAGGATTTCCTAATAGAACCGAAAGTGTTTACGATGCTTTTGGAGTTGGACATTCTTCCACTTCCATTTCTGCCGTTTTAGGAATGGCGATGGCTTCTAAATTAAAAGGAGATTTTGATAAACATCATATTGCTGTGATTGGCGATGCTTCTATTGCATCGGGAATGGCTTTTGAAGGATTGAATCATGCTGGGGTTTCGGACACTAATATGTTAATTATCTTGAATGATAATGAAATGGGCATTGACCCCAATGTTGGAGCACTTAAAAACTATTTAACTTCTGTGAAAAAAGGAGAAAGTTTACATCAACAAAATTTATTTGAGGCTTTAAATTTTTCCTATTTTGGCCCAATTGATGGACATAATTTATCTTTATTGATTGCTGAACTTAATCGATTAAAAAAAATAAAAGGTCCCAAATTTTTGCACGTCATTACTACCAAAGGAAAAGGCTTAGAAAGTGCAGAAAAGGATCAAATTACCTATCATGCTCCAGGAAAATTTGATAAAATAACGGGAGAAGTACATATAAAATCTGAAGAAAATTTACCTCCAAAATATCAAGATGTTTTTGGATTAACGTTGGTAGAACTAGCTCAACAAAACGACAAAATTATAGGAATTACACCTGCAATGCCAACTGGAAGTTCTTTAAAATATATGATTGAATCATTTCCTGATAGAGCTTTTGACGTAGGTATTGCTGAACAACATGCTGTTACTTTAGCTGCAGGTTTTACTACACAAGGATTTATACCATATTGTGCTATTTATTCTACTTTTTTACAACGAGCTTATGATCAAATCATTCATGATGTTGCCATTCAAAATTTACCTGTTATTTTTTGTTTGGACAGAGCTGGTCTAGTGGGTGAAGATGGAGCTACTCATCACGGAGTTTTTGATTTAGCTTTTTTACGGATTATTCCAAATTTCATCGTTTTTGCTCCAATTAATGAAGTGGCTTTACGCAATATGTTATACACTGTTCAATTAGGTATTGAACATCCCATTGCCATTCGTTATCCAAGAGGAAGAGGTGTTGTAAAAGATTGGAAACTTCCGTTTAAAAAACTTGAAATTGGAAAAGGAATTTGCATTGCTGAAGGAAGTGAAATTGCAGTTTTAACAATAGGTCATATAGGAAATGTAATTATTGAACTTCAATCAGAATTTCCAAAAGATAAAGTTGCGCATTATGATATGCAATTTGTTAAACCACTTGATGAAGCGCTTTTGCGTCAGATATTTTCTAAATATTCTAAAATTGTTACTGTTGAAGATGGCTGTGTTAAAGGTGGTTTTGGCAGCGCTGTTTTAGAATTCGCTAATAAAAACAATTATCAAAAAACATCGATTCAAATTTTAGGAATTCCTGATCAATTTATAGAACATGGATCAACCGAAGAGTTGTTTGAAAGTATTTATCTCTCAAAAAATCATCTTAAAAAAGTTGTTTTAAACTTACTCTCTTAAAAACTATTTCCGCTTATTTTACGATGTAAAAGTATAGCATAACTATCAGACATACTTGCTACAAAAGAGCTTACAGCTAATAATCGTTCATAGTAATTTACTGGTAAATCTTGCATTTTTGCTGGTAAAATCTTGTAGATTAACTTGTCATAACTGTTTAATTCATGATTTAAATCGTTAATCACTGCTTTGCAAAAAACTACCAACAAGTCACCAATAATTTTATATCCTGCAATTTCTTTTTCAATTACTTCTTTACTTTGATAAATCTTTTCATTACTTATCTTGATGATGTCTTTCATCTGCGCTTCGTATTTACATCTATCCATTAAACTTGAATGATAATTACCAGCTAAAATCTGAGTTTCGTTTTTTATAAATTGCTCAGCCGCTTCATTTATCAAAACATTGATAGCTAATGCACGCAAATACTTAATACGTTCTTGCTTATTTTTTAAAGTGTAATATTTTTTTGTATCAATGGTGTCTTTAACCAATTTTATAAAGAATTCTAAAGTATGTTCTTCATCAATTAATCCAAGATTTATCCCGTCTTCAAAATCAATAATGGTATAACAAATATCATCGGCTGCTTCTACAATAAATGCTAATGGATGCCTATGATAAGCAATAAATTTATCATTTCTTGATTTTATCAACCCTAATTCTTTGGTTATATCATCAAAAAAATTAATTTCAGACTGAAAAATTCCAAATTTTTTATCTGCAATATTAGAAGTTGGTTTTTTAGGAAGTGATTCTTTTGGATACTTGATAAAAGCGCCTAAAGTTGCATATGAAAGTCGAAGTCCGCTTCCAGCGCCGCTACTATTATCCGTTAGAATTTTGAAGCCATTTGCATTTCCTTCAAAATCAATTAAATCTTGCCATTGTTTATCATTTAAAAAAGACTGATATTCTTTCCCTTTGCCAGAATTAAAAAATTCTCCAATTGCTTTTTCTCCACTATGTCCAAAAGGTGGATTTCCAATATCATGCGCTAAAGCAGCTGCAGCTGTAATAGTTCCAAAATCGGTTTTAAGAAAACCCTCTTGCTGAATTTCAGGATATTTTTGAAGCAAATGTTCGCCTACTATTCTACCAATTGACCGAGCTACAACAGACACTTCTAAACTATGAGTTAAACGTGTGTGAACAAAATCGGTTTGAGACAAAGGAACTACTTGAGTTTTATCTTGCAAACTTCTAAAAGAGTCTGAGAAAAGGATTCTGTCATTGTCAACTTCGAAACCTAATCTAGATTCGTCTTGTAAACTTCTTAATCTTTTTTCAGTATCTCCAAATCGTTTAAGTGATAATAATTGCAGCCAATTCATAGGTTAAATATTTAACTGCAAGATACATTTATTATTAAAAGATTAAAAGATTGAAATATTGAAAATAAGTAAATTCAATACACCCAAAATTAGCAAGGTAGATTCAACTTTTAAATGGATTATGGGTATTTTTTGATTTAAAATTATTGAGATTTGAGAGGTTTTTAATCAGACAAAAGAATAAAGATAACAGATAAAAGACTATTGTTTTAATAATCAAAAATTTATCACATTTTATTTTTCTTATAAATTAACGTCGATTTAATGTTTCTTAATATCGGCTGATTTTTCTAATTCTGCATACCAAACCTCTCCAAATTTCCTAATCAAAGCTTCTTTTACAAATTTATATACAGGCACTTGAAGTTCTTTTCCTAAAGAACAAGCGGGATTACAAATTTCCCAATGATGATAATTCACCGTTGTAAATGTTGAAAACTCTAGTACTCTTACTGGATATAAATGACAAGAAATAGGTTTTTTCCAATTGATAACTCCCTGATTGTAAGCCTCTTCTATTCCACATTTTGCAATATTTTTATCGTCAAAAACAACATAGGCGCAATCTTTTTTATCAATTAAGGTTGTTTCAATCTCTCCTTTATCGCTAATCGTATATTTTCCTTGTTTTTCAATCGCATCGATTCCTTTAGGTAATAATAAATGTTTTATTTTTGGATATATTTCTTCTAAAATATCAAGTTCATCTTTATTTAAAGGCGCTCCTGCATCTCCATCAACACAACAAGCACCTTTACATTTTGATAAATTACATACAAATTGATGGTCAATTATTTCTTCTGAAACTATGGCTTTTCCTATCTGAATCATGCTACAAAAGTACATTTTCTTTTTAAGATGATTTTCTAATTTCACAAACCAATTGATTCATTTTAGCTACTTTTGTAAAAAATTAAACCAAAACAAAATGTCTTTATTGAATTTTAAAGAAATTTTTACAGCAACCATGATTTTATTTGCTGTAATTGACATTGTTGGCTCTATTCCAATTATAATAGAATTACGCTCAAAAGTGGGTCATATTCAATCAGAAAAAGCATCTATTGTATCGGCAATTATAATGATTGCTTTTCTTTTTGTAGGAGAAAGAATGTTATCCTTAATTGGTATTGATGTCAATTCATTTGCGGTTGCAGGTTCGTTAGTGATTTTCTTTTTAGCGCTGGAAATGATTTTAGGAATACAACTTTACAAAGATGAAAGTCCCGATACTGCTAGTATAGTTCCATTAGCTTTTCCGCTTATTGCAGGAGCTGGTACTTTAACAACCTTATTATCTAT
>JAUYUF010000109.1 GCA_030694835.1 Flavobacteriaceae bacterium
TAACTCTTATGTAGATATTGGACATTCGACAACGAGTATTCCTTATGAAGCAGTTGTATTTTATGTTTTGGTACTTGGATTGAATACATATGTACTTTCTAAAGGAATAAAAGGGGTTGAAAAAGTGGCAAAAATAGGAATGCCATTATTAATTTTATTTGGAGTTATTTTAGCCATTAGGGGTTTGACACTTGGTACTTCTGGTGCTTCAGATTTGTTTCCTAATGCTAACGCATGGGACGGATTGAATTTTTTATGGACTCCTCAATTTGATTCATTAACAAATCCAAAAGTATGGTTAGCAGCAGCAGGTCAAATATTTTTCACTTTATCTGTTGGGATGGGTACCATTCATTGCTATGCTGCTTATGTTAGATCGAAAGATGATATTGCATTAAATGCTGTTACTGCAGGTTTTATGAATGAATTTGTTGAAGTAGTTTTAGGAAGTATGATCGTAATTCCTATCGCTGCAGGTTTTTTAGGTTTAGATTGGGTTAAAGAAAATGCAGGATTTGGAATGGCTTTTCAAACAATGCCATACTTATTTCAACAATTTGGAACAGTGCTCGCAGCATTTGCTGGAGTTTTTTGGTTTGGATTATTATTCTTTGCAGGAATTACTTCTTCATTAGCTATGGGAACTCCATGGGTTAGTTTTTTGAAAGATGAATTTAACTGGTCTAATAGCAAAGGAGCATGGTCATTCGGATTAATTACTTTGTTAGTTGGATTACCAACAGTTTATTTTTACCAACAAGGGGTTTTCGATGAATACGATTATTGGGCAGGAACGGTAAGTTTAGTAGTTTTTGCACTATTTGAAACCATCTTGTTCTCTTGGATTTTTGGTATTAAAAAAGGATGGAGAGAAATTAATTATGGTGCTGATATTAAAGTGCCATTAATTTATAAGTTCATCATTAAATATATAACTCCTTTATTGTTGTTATTTGTATTTATTGGGGCATTATTTACACCACAAGGAAATGATTGGGTAGGTAATATCAGCAATTTATTCAGCGGAAATGGTTGGTCCTTAGACAATGCTTCATTGATAAAACAACTTACACAAGCAGGCTTAAAAGAACAAATAGCATTAGCTACTGACCCTTTGATAATTGAACAATTAAATGATAAAATGTTCTTTGCTAATTTAGCAAGAATGATACTTTTATCATTATTTATTTTTATCGGACTCATGGTATATTATGCATTTTTAAAACGTAGAAAAGAAGGGAGAGCAACATTATGAACACAACAGCATTGATAATGATGGTTACAACACAAGGATTAGTGATTGCCATCACCGGTTATTTTTTTTATAAGGTTTTAACAACTCCTCCAAAACAGGAACCTGATTCTTATAGTGAAAATGATGACGAAGAAGATCGTCAAGAAGAATAATATAAATATCTTATGAAAGAATTAAAATCCCTTTTATTGTTTAACGCTAGACAACGAAAAGGGATTTTAATTTTATTATTTATTGTTATAGTACTTCAACTCGCCTTTTTTTTAATTGATTTTACCTCTAATTCAAAGATAGTAAACAATGAAAAGGAACTTTATTATCAGTATAAAATTGATTCTTTAAAAGCTTTATCAGCTGATAAAAAAATATTTAAAATTGATCTTTTTAATCCGAATTATATAACCGATTTTAAAGGATATCAATTGGGAATGACTACCAGTGAAATTGATAGATTATTGAATTATAGAGCAAAAGGAAAATTTGTAAATTCAGCAAATGAATTTCAACAAATAACAAAAATAAGTGATTCTTTATTGGTGCAAATAAGTCCCTATTTCAAATTTCCTAATTGGCTAAAAGACACAAAAATTAGTAGTGTTGAAACAAATAAAAGTAATGCTAAACAAAATAACCTTGAAATAAAAGACATCAATAAAGCTACAGAAGCCGATTTGATTCATATAAATGGTATTGGAGAAGTTTTGTCTAAAAGAATAATTCAATATCGAAATAAATTAGGTGGATTTACTTTTGATAATCAACTGTATGAAGTTTGGAATTTTGATAAATCAGTTGCAGATAAAGTGCTAAAACAATTTAGAGTAATTGAAAAGCCTCTTATCAAAAAAATCAATATCAACACAGCAAGCTTTAAAGAAATTTTAACGATTGTTTATGTTGATTATGATTTGTGTAAAAAAATATTTAATTATAAAAAGGAAATTGCAGAATATCAATCACTTGAAGAATTAAAGAAAATAGAAGGATTCCCATTAGATAAATATGAACTAATAATTTTATATTTGACCGTTAAATAAAAGAAGAAAATGAATTTTGAAACTACAGAGACAAGAGAGTTAATTGCACAATCCATCAAAGATTTTGCAGCAAAATATATAAAACCATATATGATGGAGTGGGACGAAGAACAAATTTTTCCTATAGACCTTTTTAAAAAGTTAGGTGAAATGGGATTTATGGGTGTTTTAGTACCGCAAGAATATGGCGGGTCAGGTTTAGATTATCACGATTATATTAGAATTATAGAAGAAATTTCAAAAGTAGATTCATCTATAGGATTATCTGTTGCAGCACATAATTCATTATGTACCGGTCATATTTTAGCCTTTGGTAACGAAGAACAAAAAAGAAAGTGGTTGCCTAAGTTAGCTACTGGAGAAATTGTTGGTGCTTGGGCTTTAACTGAACACAATACGGGTTCAGATGCTGGAGGAATGAGTACTACAGCTGTTAAAGATGGAGATTATTATATTTTGAATGGTGCTAAAAATTTTATCACACATGCCATAAGTGGACAAGTAGCTGTTGTAATAGCAAGAACTGGTGCAAAAGGAGATTCTAGAGGTACATCAGCATTTATAATTGAAAAAGGGACACCAGGTTTTTCATCAGGAAAAAAAGAAAACAAATTAGGAATGCGTGCCTCTGAAACCGCCGAATTAATCTTTGATAATTGCAGAATTCATAAAGACAATTTGTTAGGAAAAGAAGGAGATGGGTTTGTGCAAGCATTAAAAGTGCTTGATGGTGGAAGAATTTCAATTGGTGCGTTAGCACTCGGAATTTCTAAAGGAGCTTATGAAGCATCCTTAAAGTATTCAAATGAAAGAGAACAATTTGGTCAACCAATTAATAATTTTCAGGCAATTGCTTTTAAATTAGCCGATATGGCTACAGAAATTGAAGCATCTGAATTGTTACTTCATAAGGCTGCTTACCTGAAAAATAATAATTTACCAATGACTAAATTGGGTGCTATGTCTAAAATGTATGCTTCAGAAGTATGTGTTAAAATATCAAGTGAAGCAGTTCAAATCCATGGAGGATATGGTTATACAAAAGATTATCCGGTAGAGAAATTCTATAGAGATTCAAAACTTTGTACCATTGGAGAAGGAACAACAGAAATACAAAAACTGGTAATTTCTAGACATTTATTAAAAGATTTTAAATAAATAAAATTTAAATCGATTATTATTTATAATTTTGCAAATCGAAATTAAAAACTATATAATGAGCAGTTTGGAAGGAGGTGATTTTATATGCTAATAATTCCTATTAAAGATGGTGAAAACATCGATAGAGCTTTAAAACGTTTCAAAAGAAAATTTGATCGTACTAAAACTATGAAAGAATTACGTAATCGTCAGCAGTTTGTAAAAGGATCAGTTACCAATAGAGCCAAGATGATCAAAGCTAAATACGTTCAGAGAAAAAGAACTAATGAAGAATAGTTAATTTTTCTGAATTAAATTCACAGACCGTTAGTTTTCAATAAATACAATTTGTATTTTTGTTAATTAACGGTTTTTTTCATGCTTATAAATTCCTTTTTAAAATACTTATCATACGAGAAAAAAAGTTCCCCTCATACAGTTGCAGCTTATTTGGTAGATTTAAGAGCTTTTGAAAATTTTTGTAAAGATAATCTTGAAATTAAAAATATTAAAGAAATTGACTATGTTCATATAAGATCTTGGATAGTAAGTTTATCTGAAAAAGATAATTCTCATAGAAGTATCAATAGAAAGATAAGTGCTTTAAAATCATTTTATAAATATCTTATAAAGATTCATGAAATAGATAAAAATCCTTTAATTCAACATCAATCACTTAAAATTGGAAAAAAAGTAATAGTTCCTTTTTCAGAAAAGGAAATGGAAACAGTTCTTAATTCATTTTCTGGAAATGATTTTAAATCTGTAAGAAATAAATTAGTTGTAGAGTTGTTGTATTCAACCGGAATGAGAAGGGCTGAGTTAGTAAATTTATTAGAATCTAGTATCGATTTATCTAATAAAACAATCAAAATTTTAGGAAAAAGAAATAAAGAACGAATTGTTCCGATATTAGATTCAATCGTAGAAAGTATAGAAGATTATCAATTAGAGCGAGTTAAAATACCAACAGAATCAAGTCATTTTTTTCTCACCTCTAAAGGAAATAAAATTTATGAAACACTTGTATATAGAATAATAAATGATTATTTTAGTAAGATATCTTCCAAAACAAAAAATAGTCCCCATGTAATAAGACATTCATTTGCTACACATTTGTTAAATCAAGGTGCAGATCTAAATTCAGTAAAAGAATTATTAGGGCATGCTAGTTTAGCATCAACCCAAGTTTATACTCATAACAGCTTAGAAAAAATAAAAGAAGTGTATAACCAGACTCACCCAAGGAGTCACAAATCAGATTAATATGAAAGTATTCGTACAGGCCGTCAATTTTAATGCAGACAAAGAATTAATAGATTATGTTGTACAAAGGGTTTCTACCTTAGAAAAATATTTTGATAAAATAGTAGAAGCAGAAGTGTTTTTAAAGGTTCAAAACGTTAGTGAAAAAGAAAATAAAGTTATAGAAATTAAGACTAATATACCTGGTGATGAATTTGTTGTAAAAAAGGAATGTAAACACTTTGAAG
>JAUYUF010000120.1 GCA_030694835.1 Flavobacteriaceae bacterium
GTTATTTTAGAATTCAGTTTTGTTGGTTTTCAAACCAAGGAAGTTACTGTAGATTCTCGTACTTCCTACAATATTACTTTAGAAAGTGGTGAACTATTAAAAGAAGTGATGGTTGTTGGTTCTAGAAGTACTAAAAGGACAGCTACAGACACTCCTGTTCCTGTTGATATTATTAATGTAAGTGAATTGGCTTCCCAAAACGGACAAGTAGAAATTACTCAACTTTTACAGTATGCTGCTCCATCATTTAATGCCACTAAACAATCTGGTTCAGATGGTGCTGATCATATAGTACCTGCGTCATTAAGAGGATTGGGTCCAGATCAAACCTTGGTTTTAATCAACGGAAAAAGAAGACACCAATCTTCTTTAGTTAATATTTTCGGAACTAGAGGAAGAGGAAATTCTGGAACAGATTTAAATGCAATCCCTGTAGCGGCTATTAAAAGAATTGAGGTTTTAAGAGATGGTGCTTCTGCTCAGTACGGATCTGATGCAATTGCCGGAGTTATCAATATTGTTTTAAATGATAATAATAAAGGTTTAACGGGAGGTGTAACTTTTGGAACTTATAGTACTCGAATTGGAAAAGGTTGGGAAGAAGCTACCGGAGAAACTTTATACAATGTTGAAGGAAAAAACAGGTTAGACGGTCATAATGAAAATTTTGATGGTGTTACTTCAAAATTAGATTTAAACTATGGTTTTAAATTAGGTGATAAAGGTTTTGTAAACGTAACTACAGAATTATTTTCTAAAGAAAAAACATTGCGCCCAGGATTTTCTTGGAGAAAAGGTTATGGAAGTGCTGCTATAGATGCTTTAAACTTTATGGTGAATGCTTCTTTACCAATTTCTGATAAAACAGAAATTTACGCTTTTGGTGGTAGAAATTATAGAGATACCAATGCCAATGCCTTTTCTAGAGATAGTTATGCTGATGGCGATAATCGTTCAGTCCCTAGTTTATATCCAAATGGATTTACCCCTCAAATTACATCTGAAATTATAGATGGTTCAATTTCAGCAGGAATAAAACACAAAATGGATAATGGCTGGAATGCTGATTTTAGCAATACTTATGGAAAAAATAAATTTGATTATATCATCAAAAATAGTAACAATGCATCGATGAAAACTGCCTCCCCTACTACTTTTGATGCAGGTGGTCATAGTTTATCTCAAAACACCATCAATCTAGATTTTAATAAATATTTTGAAAATTCCTTAAAAGGAGTCAGTTTGGCTTTTGGAGCAGAATATAGAACTGAGAACTTTATTATTTTTTCAGGAGAAGCTGCTTCTTATGCTTTATATGATGTAAATGGTGTTCCAATTACCAATCCAGCAACTCAAATAGTTGCCGTTGACAGTAATGGCGATGATTTGCCTGGTGGATCACAAGGATTTCCAGGATACAGTCCTGATAACGAAGTTGATGAAACTAGAAATAATTTAGGAATTTACACGGATGCTGAGTTTAATTTAAGTGATAATTTCTTAGTTGGAGTGGCATTACGCTATGAAAATTACAGTGATTTTGGAAGTACTTTTAACTATAAATTAGCAAGTAGATATAAATTAAATAATGATTTAACTTTTAGAGGCTCAGTATCAACAGGATTTAGAGCACCATCGTTAGCTCAGTTATATTACAATTTAATATTTACCAATATCGTAAATGGAGAATCGCTACCTTCTTTGTTATCTGCAAATAATAGTCCTGTTACAAAATCATTTGGCATACAGCAATTAAAAGAAGAAAAAGCAGTGAACGGAAGTATTGGATTTACCTATAAAAAAGGTGGATTTACGGCAACAGTTGATGCTTATTCCATTAGCGTTGATGACAGAATTGTTTTAACAGATAATTTTGATGCCTCAGGTTTAAATTTAGGTGTTGATGCAGCTCAATTCTTTGCTAACGGAGCTGATACCAGAACTCAAGGTATCGATTTTGTATTCACATATTTAGTTATTTTAGATGACATAAGTTCATTAAATATTGGTTTAGTTGGAAATAAAAATGAATTAAAAATTAATAAAATTCACAATGGTGATTTAAATGAATTTACCTTCTTTAGTCCGTTTTCTAGAGCTTATTTAAAAGCAGCCGCACCTGATTATAAATTAGGTTTAAATTTGGGATACAAGCATGATAAATTAACAGCAAACGCTACCTTAACACAGTTTAGTAAAGTTGAATTACAAGATTTTCAGTGGGTAGATACGCCTGCAACTACACAAGCAGAAGCTGATGCATTATATGCAGTTGCTACTGATATTTACAAAAAAGCGATGACAGTAGATTTAAATCTTTCTTATCAATTTTCTAAATCAATTAGTTTTACTGTTGGTGGAAATAATATCTTTAATCAATATGCTACACCACAATTTGATGGTTGGACAGATCAAGGAGGTTTAATGGATTCTGTACAGATGGGTTCAGATGGTGCCTATTTCTTTGGAAAACTTGGATTTAAATTTTAGAATTCAATTATTAAATGATTTTAAGAGGATGTTTTCAACATCCTCTTTTTTTTAATTTAAAATAATATTTTTTTTATTTTGTTATTTTATCTTAACTATCCCCCAAGTATATACGAAGTATGTAGCAAGTATCCTCGATTAATTTTAATGAAATTATTTTGATTAAAAGTAATTTATTAAGTGCTTGTTTTTTGAATGCATTTTATTTTTATATTAGTGCTAATGAAAATTGCTTTGGAAAAAATTAAGGTACATGATGCCTTTAAAATTGCTATTCGGTTTCCGTATAATTATACGGCTAAAGAATATTTGAAAGAATTGAAAGGTGTTTATTGGAGTAATACATATAAAACTTTTTATATTGATTATTCTGAAGAACATTTTAAACAACTTTATGAGCATCTGCGTATTAAAGAATGGTTGATAGATTATTCGCAAATTAAGTTTGATGAAACAGCTTCTGCATCAGAAAAAATTCAATTAAAAGTTCCCGAGAAAATTACACATCATCAACAGCTCATTAAAACTTTTGGTGATTGGATGCGCCAGAAACGGTATAGTGAATCTACCATTAACACTTACAGCTCTATGCTCGATTTGTTTTTTAGGTATCATACCGAAAAATTAATTGAAGACATTACCGAAACTGATATCGTCTTATTTAATCAACATTACATCCTTAGAAATAATTATTCGGCTACCTTTCAAAATCAATTGATTAATGCTATCAAGTTGTTTTATCAGAAATACAACAACACGCATTTGCGTTTAGATAAATTAGAACGTCCTAAGAAATCGAAAAAATTACCGGAAGTGATGAGTATGGAAGAGGTTGCTGCTTTGCTTAATTCGATTAAAAACATCAAACATAAAGCCTTGTTAAGTTTAGTTTATGCGGGTGGTTTACGAATTGGAGAAGCCTTGAGTTTGCAGTTAAAGGATATCGATTCTAAACGCTTGATGTTGCACTTAAAAAATGCCAAAGGTAAAAAAGACCGTTATGTGCCGTTAAGTGTTAAAATACTTGCTTTAATAAGAACGTATTTCATGGCTTATAAGCCCAAAATTTATCTATTTGAAGGCGCTAAAGGTGGTGAGTATGATCCTAGTAGTGCGCGTGCTATATTTCATAAAGCGGTTGCTGCAGCTGGTATTCATAAAAATGTGACCTTGCATACCTTGCGCCATAGTTATGCCACGCATTTGTTGGAAAGTGGTACGGATATTAGATTGATACAAGAATTACTAGGGCATAACGATCCTAAAACTACCATGATTTATACACATGTTAGCACTAGCAGTTTACAAAAAATTGAAAACCCGTTTGATAAATTAAATATTATTTAAAAAAGTTGACAAACTGTCACTTTTGATGATAATAATTAAAAGTAATTAATTATATTCGTTTCAACAACTGATCATTGATGTGACTGAGAGCGGCGAAGCCATTTTAATAGAAGAAAATAAAAAATAAAAAGGGACAAAAACTCCGTTTATACAACCAAATAGGATGCTTAACAGGGTTTTTTAAACGTATATAAACAAGTTAGCCAACATAACTGATGAACAAAAAAAGTAAAACAACACCTGAACAGAGAATTCAAGAGTTATCTTACAAAGGATTAAAAAAGGTATTTTTATTTATTGTTGCATTAATAACATATTGGCAACTTTATGAGTATTTTAATGAAAGTCCCGAAATAAATATTTCACTAGAAAAATCAAATAAAACTAATAATTCATTTAAAACATTAATCTCAATAAAAAATGGCTCACAATCAATTTCATCAATTGATATTATTAGACCTCTAAAAATAGAATTTAATGACACTATTAGAAAAATTGAGTCATTAAAATCAGAGATTAAAACGAAATATGAAATACAGGAAAAGTCACTTATTATAAATTTTGATTTAATCAATAAAAATGAGGATTTCAAATTTTATGTTTTTACCAGCTTGAGACCGGAAATAAAAAAGATAGATTATAGAATTAAAAATATCGAAAATATTGAATTTTATGATTATTTAATCAAACCAAAGCCAATTTATAGGATTTTAAATATTTGGATAATTTTACTTTCAATTTCTTTAATACTATTTATAGATGCGTTATTAGTAATTGCAAAAGATAAAGAATTGGGAGAAATTAAATCTTTTATTTCTAATTTTCCTCTAACCTTAAATAATATGGAACAATTCGTTGATGGTTACACAAATATATACAAAAACTATACATTAAGATTTAAGCCAAATTCAAAATTTATGAATCAAATAATGAGAAATTTATTTATAACTATTACTTGTAAGACAACTGAAGATATACATTTCATCAAATATTTAGCTAACCTTAAAACTGAATTATATACATTTTATAGAACTAGAACAGCATTTATTATAATTTCGCCTATTGTAATCTTGATTTCAATTACAGCAATTTTTCTAAATTATTTTTACTACGAAATTGATATTTTAAAAACTTACACAAATATAAACTCAATAAATAAAACTATTTTGACAATTCTTTTTATCCTCTCATCAGTAATTATTCTATTTCCTAGAAAATCAATGAATTTATTATTCTTAAAAAAAGATGCAGAAGTAAAATTTTAAACGTTGGCTAACACCTCATAAAATTTATGCTTACATTTGAACTAGCAGAAACCGACAAACATTCAATAAAAATATTGCTACGGCGGAAAAATCTCCGATTTTTACGTCGCACAAATCTTATAAAATCACGTTGTGGTTTATACGATTTCTAACTTAAAAGAGCAAATTTTCTATGATTTTGAATTTTAGGATTTTATCGATTTTCATTACAACAGTAATTTTAAGTATTAGCTGTTCAACGACAAGTAATCTTTCAAAAAATGAATTGGAAAGTTATGGCGTTTTAAATTCAATTACTCAAAAACAGAAAAGTGGAAAAATTTATTATTTGACAATAAATAGTAAATATGACAAGACTGATTTATCAAAATATATAAATCAAAATTTTTTAGATTTTCCATTATGTATAAATAATTCAATTAAACCATCAAATATCTTTGAGAAATCTGATTTTGAATATGTAAAAAATCAATTTAATGAATTAAAAATTATTGAAATTAGAAAATCTTTACTAAAAAATAAATCAGCAATAACGAAAATTAAAGGAAAAGAAGAAACCTCTTTTATGACTTTTCCGATTATCTTTAAAAACGGGAATTATGCAATTTACTATTCAGAGTCAAAATTTGGCGGAGAATTCAATTTATTAAAAAGAGAAGATGAAAAATGGGAGAAAATTTGTTCTAATTTATTATGGATTGAATAAGTACAAACCACAACACCGTATATAATTTATGCTTAAATTTGAACTAATACAAA
>JAUYUF010000121.1 GCA_030694835.1 Flavobacteriaceae bacterium
AACCAATAAGCGATATTTTTCTGAATAATTGTAATATCTAAATTCTTCTATTTCAGTTTTTTCTAACTTATTAATTTCGTCGTAAATGGCTTTTAAACGAACATTGTCAGTTGCTCTAAAATATTTTCCTTCTGTTTGATTGGCAATAAATCGCAGCAATTCTTCATCAATTTCTACTTGAACATTTTTAAATACTAATCTTCCTGCTGCATCTTTGTAATATGGAGAAAGTGCCATTCCGTTTGTTCCTAAACCGATTGTATAAACTTTAATTCCCAACTCTTTAGCCAATTCTGTTGATGTTTTTGGATCAACAAAACCAGTATTATTGACACCATCAGTTAATAAAATGATGACTTTACTTTGCGCTTTACTTTCTTTTAATCTGTTAACCGCTGAACCTAATCCCATTCCAATAGCTGTTCCTCCATCTAAATCTTGACCCCAATCTAATTCTGAAATAATTTTACTAACAATCTCTTTATCACTCGTAATCGGAGTTTTTGTATAACTTTCACCCGCATAAACTACCACTCCAATTCTGTCATTTGGGCGACCTTTTACAAACTCAACTGCTACTTTTTTAAGTGCTTCTAAACGATTTGGTTTTAAATCTTTAGCTAACATACTAGCAGAAATATCTATCGCCATTACAATATCAATACCTCTTGTTGTTTTGGTTTTTGTGCTGACTTGAACTGTTCTTGGTCTAGACAACGCTAATATTAAAAAGGTTAAAGCAACTAACCTTAACACAAATAGCATAGGTTTTAGCTTGCTCCAAATAGATGGTTTTTGCTCAAACCCTTTTATTGATGGTATTGTTAGTGTTGCCTGATTTTTATTTCTTGTAAAATAAAACCAAACCGACATTATTGGTATTAATATTAATAACCACAAAAATTCTGGATTCATTATTTCATAGTTAAACCACTTCATCAGTCTTTTCTGTTTTAGGTTTTAACGCTGTTATTAGTTGTTCAGCCTCATTACGGTGCATTTCAATTTCAGATGACATTGGGGTATATTTTGCAAATTTCACCAAGTCAGATTCTTGTAAAAGCTTATGTAAACGTATCGCAGTTTCTTTATTAGTTGGTAATTTTTTAATTTCGATGAAATCAAGTATAAATCCGTGCAGTTCATCAGTAGTAGATTCTAAAGCAGGAATATGCCATTCTTTTTCTATATATGCTCGAACAATTTCTGTTAACTCGATGTAATATTCTTTAGTCTTTCGATGTTGCCAAAGTTCTTTTTTATCAAGTAATTTTAGTTTTTGAATGGCTTCATCAAAAGGTGGTATAGATGGTTTTCTTTCAAAAACTACAATATTTTTCTTTTTCAAATAATAAAAAACTCCAATAGCTATAATTGCTAACAATAAAAGTAACCACCAAAAATAGGGTTTAAAATCGTCAAAAATATAAGGTTCTTCTACAATTGGTTTAATGGTAAACATCTTTTGTTTAGTAGTGTCAACAGCAATAGTCGTTACATTTATCAATAAAGAATCTGTATAAAATATTTTATTATTGATGAGTACTTGTTGCTTTGGGATGTAATATTGTCCACTATCAAAAGAGGTTAAATGATATAATTTGATGAGTTTATTTTTAAGTGTATCCGTTTTATATTCTTCAACAACTTCAACTTTTCCTGTGTTTTGTAATTTTGGAAATACAATTTCATTAACTCCATCAACTGAAATTTTATAAAGCAATCGTTCTCCAATTCTAATATTGGTTGTGTCAATAGATGTTGTAACTTGATTTGATTGTGAAAATCCAAGAAATCCAATTAAACATACGATGCTAAAAATTATCTTTTTCATATTATTTCGAGCCTCTTCTTTTAAAATATCCCAACAATTTTTTAACATAACTTTCATCAACTCGTGAACTCAAATATCCTGCGCCACTTCTACTAAATGATTTTTCAAAGTAATCTACATTTTTAAGATAGTGTGCTTTATAACTCAATCGAACAGATTTTATATTGGTGTTTATCAACGATATATTTCCTGTTTCAGAATCCATCATTGGAACCATTCCGATTGCCGGAATTTCTTCATCGTGTTTATCATAAACTCTGATTCCTGTGATATCGTGTTTCTTACTGGTAATACGCAAATTAGTATCATATTTTTCATCCATAAAATCAGAAAGAACAAAAACAATGGCTTTTTTCTTCATCACATTAGATAAAAATTTTAACGCTTCATCAATATTAGTCTCAGTACTTTTCGGCTTAAATTCAACTAATTCTCTGATAATGCGTAAAACATGACTTTTCCCTTTTTTGGGAGGAATATATAATTCTACTTCTTTAGAAAAAAGTACTAATCCAACTTTATCATTATTTTGAATAGCAGAAAATGCAAGGGTTGCTGCAATTTCTGTAATCGTTTCTCTTTTAAATTGCAAGGTTGTGCCAAAATATTGTGAACCACTAATGTCTACCATCAACATCATTGTCAATTCTCGTTCTTCTTCAAAAACCTTAACAAAAGGTTCATTATATCGCGCTGTCACATTCCAATCGATAGAACGAATATCATCACCATATTGATAAGTGCGAACCTCAGAAAAAGTCATACCTCTTCCTTTGAAGGAGCTGTGATATTCTCCAGAAAATATATGGTTAGATAGCCGACGTGTTTTGATCTCTATCTTCCGAACTTTCTTTATTAATTCTTTGGTTTCCATATCTTTAAGTTGGCAGTATTCAGTGTTCCGTGTTCAGTTGCAAATAATCCCTAAATATTTCTGCAAACTGCTACTGTAAACTGTAAACTATTAAGGAACTTCTACTTCATTAATAATTTTACTGATAAGGTCTTCTGATGTGATATTTTCAGCTTCAGCTTCATACGTAATTCCGATTCTATGACGTAGCACATCGTAAACAACAGCACGAACATCTTCAGGAATTACATAACCTCTACGTTTGATAAATGCATAGCATTTGGCCGCTAAAGCTAAATTGATACTTCCGCGAGGTGATGCTCCGTAACTTATCAATGGCTTAATACTTTCTAATTTATATTTTTCAGGATATCGGGTAGCAAAAACTATATCAAGAATATATTTTTCAATTTTTTCATCCATATAAACTTCCAAAACTGCTTTACGGGCATTTAAAATTTGCTCAATGGAAACAACAGCTGAAATGGTTTGTGAATTATTCTCTAAATGCTGGCGAACAATTTTTTGTTCTTCATCCATTTTAGGATAATCAATTACTGCTTTTAACATGAAACGATCCACTTGTGCTTCTGGTAACGGATAAGTCCCTTCTTGTTCAATCGGATTTTGTGTTGCCATTACTAAGAATGGTTCATCCAATTTAAAAGTAGTATCTCCAATAGTTATTTGACGTTCTTGCATAGCCTCTAATAAAGCAGATTGAACTTTTGCTGGAGCTCTGTTAATCTCATCGGCTAAAACAAAATTGGCAAAAATGGGTCCTTTTTTGATGGAAAAATCATTTGCTTTGATATTGTAAATCATGGTTCCAACAACATCTGCTGGCAATAAATCTGGTGTAAACTGAATTCTGCTAAACGACCCTTGAACTGCTTTTGCCAGAGTATTAATGGCTAAAGTTTTTGCTAAACCAGGAACTCCTTCTAATAAAATATGTCCATTTCCTAACAAGCCAATTAATAAACGTTCAATCATATGTTTTTGACCAACAATTACTTTGTTCATTTCTAAAGTAAGTAAGTCTACAAATGCACTTTCTCTTTCAATTTTTTCATTTAGTGCTCTAATGTCTACATTGGAGGTATTATTCTCTATCATGGATATGTTTTTAAAATAGTGTGAAAATACAAAGGTTTCTTATGCTGTGCAAGTAGCAAAAATTATCACTAGAGTGCTGTTAAAAATTGGTTAAATCATCTCTAAAAATAAGTTAAGAATAATTTCAAAAAAAGCATTTATTTCTAATTTACGATAACGTTTTAGTTGTTTTTTTACTTTTTATTGATTATTGTTTTTTATTTACTATATATTTATCGCCTTTTTAACATATTATTTGCTTTATTATTATTTTATTAACTAATTTTTTAAAAATTAATTTATGACTTTAAAAAAACTCTTAAAAATGAACGTATGTTTTGCATTGCTATTGTTTCCCATAGTAATGTTTGGGCAAAACGCAAAGGGAAAAGTAACGGATAAAAATGGTGATCCTATTGTTTATGCTTCCGTTATTGTAAAAGGAACTACGCAAGGAACTTCCACTAATGAAAGTGGAGAGTTTGATTTAAACGTCTCTGCTAATTCTGGTACTTTAGTATTTTCATCGGTTGGATTTACCGTTGCTGAAAAAAAATACACTGCCGGAACTTACTTAACTGTAGTGCTTTCTGATGACAATGTTCTAGAAGAAGTGGTAGTTACTGGTAACCGCTCTAAGCCAAGAACTATTCTTGATTCTCCAGTTCCTGTTGATAATATCGGACTTTCTGAATTAAAATCAAGCGGACAAACATCGGTTGATCAAATGTTAGCCTATAAAATTCCATCATACAACTCATCAACCCAAGCAATCTCTGATGCAACGGCACATTTTGACCCTGCAGACTTAAGAGGGATGGGACCAAGTAGAACCTTGGTGTTAATTAACGGGAAACGTAAAAACTTAAGTGCACAAGTATATTTAAATGATACTCCTGGAAAAGGTGAAGTAGGAACTGATATGAAAAGTATTCCAGTTGCTGCTATAGAACGAATTGAGGTACTTAGAGATGGAGCATCTGCGCAATACGGTTCTGACGCTGTTGCCGGTGTGGTAAACATTGTTTTAAAAGAAAAATCAGAGTACTCAATATTAAATGTTACTTCAGGAATTACTTCTCAAAGTGACGGATTTAACTTTGGAGCCGACTTTAATCATACTGTATCTTTAGGATCTGGTTATATTAATTTATCCCTTGGATATTACACTCAAGACATTACAGACAGAGCTGGAACGCCATTAAATGATGCTGCTTTTGGCGTCAATGCCAACGACCCAGTATACGGGCCATGGTTAGTAGCTAATCCAGATTTAGGAATGACTATTGGTCAATCTGCTTTAGATAAATATGAAGCTTTTTTCAATGCTGGTTTACCTTTTAAAAATGGGAAAGGTGAATTTTACACTTTTGGTGGAATGACAAACAGAAAAGGAAAGAGTTTTGCTTTTTACAGAGCTCCTTACTGGAGAACAACTGATTATGGGCTTTTAACAAAATCTGGAGAAACCTATGGTGGTTATCAACCATACTTCGAAGCTGATGTAACAGATAATTTTAATAGCGTTGGTGCTAAATTTGAATTATTTGGATTTGATGCTGATTTAAGTGGAACTTACGGTAGAAATAGCGTTGATTACGATATTACCAACACGCTGAATCATAGTTTAGGTGCTGCGAGTCCAACCAATTTCTATGCCGGAGGTTATGTGTTTGATAATTTAATCGGAAATCTAGATTTTAGCAAAAGTTATGGTGCTACAAGTGTTTCCTTCGGAGCTGAACTTAGAAAGGAAAATTTCGAAGGTTTAGAAGGTGATCCTAAATCATATTTTGGTTCTGCTGCTGATTCTTTTCCTGGCATTAGTCCAGCAGATGCTGTTGATGCTTCTCGTGATACTAAAGCATTGTACGCAGGTGTGGATGTAGATTTTACAGAGGCATTCTTAATTGGTGGGGCTGCTCGTTATGAAGATTTTAGCGATTTTGGAGATAATTTTTCATGGAAAGTTAACTCGCGTTATAAATTTAGTGATAATGGAACTTTAAGAGCTTCTTATAGCACCGGATTCAGAGCGCCATCACTACATCAAAAACATTTAAGCAATATTCAGTATAACTCATCTGGAGGAAACTTACCTGTGTTAGAAGGCACTTTTGCTAACAGCAATCCAATTTTGAGAGATTTAGGTGTAGGTGAATTAAAAGCAGAAATTTCTAAAAATATCGCCGCTGGTTTGACGTATAAATTTTCACCACAAATGTCTTTCACCTTAGATTTATACCAAATTACGGTAGATGACAGAGTATTATTATCAACAAAAATTAATACAGCCGATGGTGTTTTAGACGGTTCTAACCCCGTTGAACAAGTACTTATTGATAACGGAGTTGTTGGAATGAAATTCTTCATTAATGCAGCAGAAACTAAAACTCAAGGTTTAGACGTATTACTTAATTACAAAAATATAGAATTATACGAAGGTTTATTAAACGTAAATTTAGCAGCTAATTTTAATAAAACAACCCTTGAAGGCAAAATCAATACCCCTCAAATATTAGCTTCTAATGGATATGAAATATTTGATAGAGTTGAGGCTGGAAGAATTACTTCTGCAAGACCTACTTCAAAAGTATTACTTGGATTTGATTATCAACTTGATAAATTAAGTGCCAGTTTAAACAACACCTATTTTGGTGAGGTTAAGTATTTTAACTACAATCTATCAGGAGCTGAAGATCAAGTATTTTCAGGAAAAGTTGTTACTGATTTAGTTTTAAATTATGCTTTTTCAGATAAATTTTCTGTAAACTTTGCCGTTACTAATTTATTAGATGTTTATCCAGATGAAGTAAATGAATTTGGTAACAGCGTAGGTGCTCGTTTTAAATATGCTTGGGATGTGAACCAATTTGGATTTAACGGAACAACCTTTAAAGGAGGAATAACCTATAAATTTTAGTCAACTATTATATATTGTAAAGGGTGAGAAAAAATCTCACCCTTTTTTTATGAAAATGTTTTAAGTTGTAGGTTATTTTCATCAAAAACAACATACGTATAATGAGAAATCCAATCGCCAGTGTTGATATATTTTGAGTTGGATTTAATTTCTATTTCCAAAGGCATATGTCTATGTCCGAAGATAAAAAAATCGTAATGTTTTTTTTCTAATTTTTTTTTGCAATACAGTGTCAACCACTCATTATCTCCCAAAAATTCCACATCTTCATCGCCTGAAATTAATTTGTTTTTAACCGATAAATAATGACCTAATTTCATCCCTATATCAGGGTGTAACCAACTATAAAGCCATTTAGAAAAAGGGTTGGTAAATACTTTTTTCATTCGTTTATAACTATTATCTCCAGGACCTAAACCATCGCCATGTCCTATTAAAAACGATTTTCCATTTAATAAAAATTCTTTTGGTTCACGATAAATTGGAATTCCCAATTCTGTTTCAAAATAATCATTCATCCATAAGTCATGATTTCCAACAAAAAAGTGAATTTTTACTCCAGCATCTTTTAATTCGGCTATTTTTCCAAGGACTCTTATAAAACCTTTCGGAACAACGGTTTTATATTCAAACCAAAAATCAAATAAATCACCCAATAAAAATAAAATGTCGGCGTCTTTCTTAATTTCATCGAGCCATTGAACAAATTTTACTTCGCGAGATAAACTTGCTTTCCTTGTTGGCGCACCAAAATGCTGGTCGGATGCAAAGTATATTTTCTGATATTTTATCATTTGGTAATATTAGTCTTAAAATCGTGCAAACTTTGCACTTTTTTCAACATTAAATCTTCCTGATTAATTACCATATAAAATCCTAAATCATCATATAAATAACGTGCAATAACTGCTTTTAGATACATTTTTATGTATTTCTTATGGCGTTCTTTTATATGAAATTGACTCATTCCTTTAAGATAATCATTTAAAATAGTATTATCTACATCAAATGAAGTCATAAATTGTTTCAATGAAATTTTATTCAACTTAGTTCTGTTGTTATCTACATATTCAAAAGCATAATCATTTAAACCACTTAAATAGTAATTACTGATAAAAGAAGTAGTATCTATTGGAACAAAAACATCTGGGATGATTCCGCCACCGCCATATACTACTTTGCCTTTTGGAGTTGTATATTTTAAAGAATCGTTTACCTTGATACTGTCTTTAGAAACTAGCTCTCCGTTATTTATTCTATCTTCAAAATCATGAAAATAGGCTCCATTTGTTTTTGTGCTGTATGGTTTTTGAATAGAACGGCCAGTTGGAGTGTAATATCTTGCGGTTGTTAATCGAACGGAAGATCCATCACCTAAAGACATTTCTTCTTGTACTAGACCTTTACCAAATGAACGTCTTCCAATAATAGTTCCTCGGTCATTATCTTGTAAAGCACCTGCAACAATTTCGCTTGCTGATGCTGAATTTTCATCTATTAAAACATAGGTTTCTCCTTTTTCAAAACTACCTTTATTTGTTGAAAATGATTTTTCAATCTTTCCGCTTTTACTTTTAGTGTAAACAATTAGCTTTTTCTCAGTAAGTAATTCATCAACAATATTGATAGCCATATCCATAAAACCACCTGGATTTCCACGTAAATCCAACACTAAGGCTTTCATTCCTTGTTTCTGAAGTTTTGTTAAATCTTCTTTAAATTCATTATAAGTGGTCATAGAAAATCGATCAATTTTGATATAACCAATGTCTCTATTCAACATATAAGCAACAGGAACGCTTTTAATGTCTACATTTCCACGTTTGATTGTAAAATTTAATTTTTCTTTAGTTGATTTTCTGTAAATTATAACATCTATACTTGAATTAGGTATTCCTTTTAGTTTACTCATGATATTGTCGCTATCCAATTGTTTACCTGAAAGTGTATCATTTTCTGCACTAAGAATTCGGTCTCCAGCTTTAATACCTAATTTTTCACTAGGTCCGCCTTCTATTGCTTTAATTATTGTAACAGAATCTTTATGCATCATAAACTGCACACCAATTCCGACAAAGTTACCATGCATACTTTCAATATTTTGTTGCATTTCCTTTTTAGATATGTAAACAGAATGTGGGTCTAAATTTGTAAGCATTTCAGTAATAGTAATATCTAACAAGCTATCAGTATCAACTTCATCAACATAACTATTTTTAATAAATCCTAATAATCTTTTAATTTTCGCATCCTGAGAACCATTAGAAATAAAGGAAAAGGATTTTTGTTCGAAATTAAAATTACTACCTATTACAATGCCAAAAACAATAGCGATTGCAAGGAAAAAAGGATAAAATGATTTATTTTTAAACATCTTTATAATGTGTTAATTCTACTCCTGCTTCTTTTAAAAATTCTATTCCGGAAGTATCAGTATACGCGTTAGCATATACTACTCTTTTAATTCCAGATTGATGAATAAGTTTACTACACTCTTTACATGGTGAAAGCGTAATGTACAAAGTGGCATCTTTACTTGATTGAGTTGATGCAGCTACTTTTAAAATAGCATTTGCTTCTGCATGTAATACATACCATTTGGTACTGTCATCATCGTCTTCACAGCAATTATCAAATCCAGTTGGTGTTCCATTAAAACCATCTGAAATAATCATTCTGTCTTTAACAATTAAAGCGCCAACTTGTTTTCGTTCGCAAAAAGAAAGTTTAGCCCATTCAAAAGCCATTCTTAAATATGCTCTGTCGTATTTTTGTTGTTTTTTATTCATCATTTGTAGAGTGCACTAAAATAAATATATTTTTAAGTATCGAGTGTTAATATTTACCAAAATTTATTTTTTATAAGCATCGGAATAACAATTCCCATGATTAATGATGAGATTACTAAAACCCAATCTCGTTTTGAAAAACGGAATATTGTTTGAAATGCATATCCAATAATAAGAATCAATAAAACAACAACAATTTGTGCTCCTTCAATTCCTAAGGCAAATTCTAACAGTGGTAATAATTTATCTTCATTTGCTGAAACTATCATTTTAAAATATCCTGCAAAACCTAGTCCGTGAATCAATCCGAAGAAAAATGCAAATAATAAATTGATGCTTAATTTATTTTTTTTGGATGATTTTCCTGCGGTGAACATATTAAATAACGCAGTTGCAAAAATAGTTGCCGGAATTAAAAACTCTACATAAGCCGTATTAATTCTGATGATGTTATAAGCAGATAATATAAGTGTAAATGTGTGACCCAACGTAAAAAGTGTCACTAAAATAATTATTCGTTTCCAATCTGAAAATGTGTAAATAGCTGTTAAAGCAATCAAAAACAATATATGATCGTAAGCTTTCCAATCTAATACATGAAAGAAACCTTGTTGAAGATAAAACATAAAATTTTCCATACTCATTTTATTGAATCCCAAATATAAAAAAGAAAACCATCATGAGTGCTGATGGCTTATAAAGTTTTAATGAATCTTTTTATTATTAAGTTGCTAGCGGAAGGGTGAAGGTAAACTCACTTCCTTCATTTATTTTGCTATTTACCCATATTTTACCACCCTGTTTTTCTACAAAATCTTTACAAAGCAGGAGGCCTAAACCAGAGCCACTTTTTGATTTCTTGGTAATTTTACTTTTGTTATGCAAATCAAAAAGGAATTCAACTTCATTTTCTGGGATTCCATCGCCAGTATCTTTCACTGTAATTTCACAAAATTTATCATGTGGAGTAACTATAATTGAAACGACACTATTATGATTAGAAAATTTAATTGCATTAGAAACTAAATTTCTTAAAATAGTGAGTAACATATTTCTATCTGCAATTACATCACAATTAACAGAAAAATTTGATTGTAGCGATATTCCATTTTTACTTGCCTGCACATTTAATAGTCCAAAAACCTCTTCAATACTTTTCTTTAATGAAATTCTTATAGGATTATATTCTATTGAATTACTTTGAGATTGTGCCCAAGTCAACAAATTTTCAAGCAATTCATTAGAGCGATGTGCACTGTTTCTTATAATGTTTATAAACTTACTGCGTTTTTCATCATCATATTTATTGTAATTTTCTGAAAGAAGATCTGAAAAACCAATGATAGAATTCATTGGATTTTTTAAATCATGACCAATAATAGAGAAAAACCTGTCTTTTGTGTCATTTAATTCTTCTAAGTCTTTATGTTGATTAACAATTTCTTTATTCTTTTCTTCTATTTGTATGCCCTTTAACATTAAAAGAGAATTCATTTTAACTTTATCTTGATTTTGCTTAAATAAAATCCCCGAAAATAGAATTACAATAAAAATTACAAAAACGAAACCGTAAATTAATATCTTCTGGTTTGTTATTTGAATTTCATTTTGCTTATTGCTATCTGCTAAATATTGTAATTCTTTATTCTTATCATCTGCATCAAAAATAACATCTAACTCTTTAATTTTCATCAATCTATCAATAGAAGATACACTATCATTAAATTTTTTAAATAGTTTTTGAAACTCTAAAGCCTTTTTATAATTATTCTGAGCAACTGCAATTTCAGAAAAAAGTTCATATACCTGCGATTGAGCCTTTATTTCATTGGTTAATTTGGCATATTTTAAACTTAGCATTGCGTTGTCATACGCTTCTTCAAGTTGTAATTCTTTTAAATTTAAATTCGATAAATTTAAGTACAACATAGCCAACATACTTTTATTACCAATTTCTTGAGCTAGGTCAATCCCGTTATTATAATATTGTTTTGCATTAGAATATAATCCTTGTTTGGCATACACTTCTCCAATATTGTTGTAACAAATAACTATACCAAATTTATCATTAAGTTCAGTATCAATTTTAAGTGATTTATTATAATAATCAATTGCAAGATTATACTTCTTTTCATCAGCATAAACATTCCCAATATTTGTTAAAGTTGATGAAACTCCAATCTTATCATTTAATTGAGTGGCAATTTGGAGAGATTTATTATAGAAATCAATCGCTTTTATAGCATTATGCCGTTCTTTATAAATAAGACCAATATTATTATATGCAGCAGATATTCCTTTTAAATAATTTGATTTTTCTGCAATTCTCAATGCTTTTAAAAAATACTCATAGGCTTTACTATCAATATTTTGACTTAAATATACGTTTCCAATATTCATAAAAGCTCTACCAGATTCTCTCTGATTATTTGCTTTTTCAAAATATATTTGTGCTAATTTAAAATTGGAAAGTGCTTCTTCATAATCACTTTTTTCATAATAAAAACTACCAATTGCTTTATAACTTTTTCCAATAAAATCAGAATTTCTATAATTTTTTGCAATTTGAATGGACTGATTATAATAAATTAATGCCTTTTCTGGGTTTTCATAACTTAATTTATTGCCCAATTCTATATATAAATTTATTTTTAGAGTATCTGAAGTAGTTTGTTTAAGTTGAAACAATAAACTATCTGTAACAGTTTGTGACCACAAAGAAACTGTGACAAAAACCATTATGAAAAGAGAGTTTAAATGTTTATTCAACTTTATATTTTTATGGGGGATAAATTTATAAAATTAAAATTGATTTTTATCTCATTTTACTTAATTATAGGCATTTGAAGAATTTATTTTATAAACGCATACAAATTATAAACAAACGTTTTAAAACAAAAAATCCTTTGCAGTGCAAAGGATTTGTACCTTGAGCGGGAATCGAACCCGCACTCTCGTGAAAGAACTGGATTTTGAATCCAGCGCGTCTACCAATTCCGCCATCAAGGCTTATTTTAGTTTGGCAAATTTATAAAATATTTTTGGTAACAATCATTATTTTTCAACAAAGTATAAAAGCCTTTTTATAATAATTCATAACTTTGCAACCGACATCAACACTTTTCTATTAATATTTTTAAAAACACATACCTAAAATGGAAATTACAGTACTAGAACCAAAAGTATTTGCATGTTCCCAAAGTTTGGAATTGGCCGAAAAAATAGCAAAAGAATACGGTACACAATTAGGGAAAATCAATTTATCCAAATTTAGCGACGGTGAATTTCAACCCGCTTATGAAGAATCTGTACGTGGTCGTAGAGTGTTTTTAATTGGTTCAACTTTTCCAAATGCTGATAATTTAATGGAATTATTATTGATGATTGATGCTGCAAAAAGAGCTTCGGCTCGTCATATTACTGCAGTAATTCCTTATTTTGGTTGGGCAAGACAAGATAGAAAAGATCAACCAAGAGTTTCTATTGGCGCCAAGTTAGTGGCTAATTTATTACAAACTGCTGGAGCTACAAGAATTATGACTATTGATTTACACGCTGATCAAATTCAAGGATTTTTTGAAAAACCAGTTGATCATTTATTTGCTTCAACTGTTTTCTTACCTTATATACATAGCTTAAACCTTGATAATATTACCATTGCATCTCCAGATATGGGAGGTTCAAAACGCGCTTATGCCTACTCAAAATTTCTTAATTGTGAAGTTGTTATTTGTTATAAACAACGTAAAAAAGCAAATGTAATAAGTGAAATGGAACTGATTGGAAATGTTGAAGGCAAAAATGTTATTTTAGTTGATGATATGGTTGATACCGCTGGAACCTTAACAAGAGCAGCAGATTTAATGATGGAAAGAGGAGCGTTAAGTGTAAGAGCCATTACAACACATCCTATTTTATCAGGTGATGCTTACGAAAAAATAGAAAATTCTAAATTATTAGAACTTATTGTTACAGATACAATTCCGCTTAAAAAACAAAGTTCTAAGATAAAAGTTGTATCTTGCGCACCTTTGTTCGCAGATGTGATGCATAAAGTACAAGAAAATCAATCTATTAGCGGACAATTTATAATGTAAATTATTAATATTTAAATACAAAAATGAAATCAATTACAATCAAAGGATCAAAAAGAGAAAGCGTAGGCAAGAAAGCTAGTAAAGCCTTACGTAATGCTGGAATGATTCCTTGCGTGATATACGGAGGGGATACAACTGTACAGTTTTCAGCATCAGAAGTGGATTTTAAACCGTTAGTTTATACTCCAAATGTATTCACTGCAAAGATTGAATTTGAAGATGGCGTTACAATTAATGCTATTTTACAAGATATTCAATTTCACCCAGTTTCTGACAAAATTTTACATGTAGATTTTTATCAACTATTTGAAGATAAAGAAACTACAATGAATATTCCTGTAAAATTAGTTGGCACTGCACCTGGTGTTATAAAAGGTGGTGCTTTACGATTTAACTTACGTAAACTTAAAGTAAGAGCTTTGCCTGCAAACTTACCAGACTTTATTAATGCAAATATTTCAAAATTGAAAATCGGAAGCAAGTTATACGTAACTGCTCTTGCTAATAAAGACTACACTATCTTACATCCAGACAACTCAGTTGTAGCTCAAGTTAGAATGGCTCGTTCTGCTTCTAAAGATGCTTTAGCAGATGAAGATGAAGAAGAAAGTGTTGAAGGTGAAGAAACTTCTACTCAGGAATAAATTAAAATATTTATATTTAAAGCTCCCTAAAAAAGGGAGCTTTTTTAATTTTGTTGATATAAGTAACTTATTTGATATTTTTGTGGAATGAAATGGTTTAAATCAATTCAATTTTTTTTTAGAACATCAAAGGAAAATAACGAAGAAAACATGCAGAAGTTTTTAATAGTAGGATTAGGAAATATTGGCAGTCAATATGAAAATACACGACACAATATTGGTTTTAAAATACTTGACTATTTAGCTCAAAAAAACAATATTATTTTCGAATCAAGTAAATTGGGAGCTGTTGCTCAATATAAGTTTAAAGGAAGAATGTTTTACATCCTTAAGCCATCAACTTATATGAATTTAAGCGGTAAGTCTGTAAAATATTGGTTATCAAAAGAAAATATTCCTTTAGAAAACTTAATGGTTATATGTGATGATATCAATCTTCCATTTGGAACCATAAGAATTAAAACGAGTGGAAGTGATGGCGGTCATAATGGTTTAAAAAGCATCAATGAAATTACACAAACTCAACAATATAACAGATTTCGTTTTGGAATTGGAGCTGAATTTTCAGAAGGAAGACAATCTGATTATGTTTTAGGAGAATGGACAGAAGAGGAGTTAAAACATTTAACCGAACGTTTAGATAAATCAATTCAGGTTATTACATCATTTGGAACTGCTGGTATCAACAATACAATGAATACTTTTAACGGAAAATAATATACTTAGTTTTGGTCAGCAGCGAACCATTCTGCATACGAAGTATTAGTTTCATATAGTCGCAATGAATGCAGCTTAACATCACTTGGTAATTTTACTTTAATCTTTTCAGCAATATCTATTATCATCATTTCTGATGTAGGCTGATAAGGAACTAAAATAACGCGTTGGCCTGTTTTTTCTAAATCTAAAGCAATGGTTTTATGTGGGGTGTTTTCATTAAAAATAGTGACATGATCAAAAAAATCTACTATTTCTATTTTAACAATTTTTTTTAAATCACCAAAATCCATAACCATTCCATTTTTAGGATTATTAATGTCTTCAATTGGCGTCCCAATAATAGTGACCGAAAGTTTATAACTATGTCCATGAATGTTTTTACATTTTCCGTCATACCCATAAAGCGCGTGGGCGGTTTCGAAATAAAATTCTTTAGTTACTCTAATATTACTCATGAGATTATTTATAAACGACAAAAGTACAAATTATGAATTTCAGTTCTCTTAATCTTTTTTATTTTTTGCCCTATAATAGATAAAATACCCAATAACTACTAATAGTATATAAGGCAAGTAACTAGAAATAAAAAAGGCAATTTGATAATCTAAAGGAGCATTATTTAATTTCTCTTGAAAATCGGGTTGTTGTATTAAATATAAAAGTGGTATCATTTTATTTTTTGAACTTTTTTAATGCATCTTTTGTAAAATCTGAAAGTACTAATTTACCGCTTATTGCAGCTCTTTCTGCTAATAAATGATCCCAATGATCAGTTCCTTCCCATAAAACTCTTTTCATTTGCTTTAGTGAATCAGGATTATAATTAGCTAATTTTAAAGAGACAAGCTCTATTTCTTTGTCCATTTCATCAATAGAATCAAAAACTTGTGCAAACAAGCCTTTTTCTTTTGCCCAATAAGCATTATGCCATTGAGCTGCATTAATGGTTAACTCACTTAAAGCAGCAATTCCCATTTTGCGTTCTATTGCGGGCGCAATTACAAAAGGTCCAATTCCTATAGTAAATTCAGACAATTTTATAGCGGCTTGCTCAGTTGCAAAACAGTAATCAGTTGCTGCCAAAAGTCCAACTCCTCCGCCAACTGCCTTTCCTTGTGCTCGACCAATGATAAGTTTAGAACATTTTCTCATAGAATTAATGACATTGGCAAATCCACTAAAAAATTTAATCCCTTCTATTTCACTATTGATGGAAATCAATTCATCAAAAGATGCTCCAGCACAAAATGTTGTATTATTTTGACTTTTCAAGATGATGACTTTTACATCATTATTTACATCAACTTGGTTAAAAACCTCAGCTAAGCGATTTAATAAATAAGACGGCAATGAATTACTTGCAGGATGATAAAAGTTGATAGTTGCTACTTGATATTCAATTGTAACTGTAATATTCCCTGAATCCATGGTTCTTCTTTTCTTATAATAACTAATCGCACTTTATTTTTAAGCAATTTAGTATTATTTATTTGAATATAGTATATTTGAAACCGTTTTGGGGGCGTAGCTCAGTTGGCTAGAGCGTTTGACTGGCAGTCAAAAGGTCGACGGTTCGATTCCGTTCGTCTCCACAACTTTTTTCTACTTCATTTTCTTTAAATTATCTTTCATTTTTTCAATAAATAATTCAAAAAAAAGACTTAAAACATCATTGTTAATAGGCTTATTTCTAGCTTAAAAATACCATTAATTTAACTTTTTTTACCATTAGCAAACCAATTATACCCAACCGTTAATCCAAGCATTTACAGATTAATATTTGTTTAAATTTGAATTGTATTTAATAAAAATATTTGATAGTGTTATAAACTCCCCCTATAGTATGAAAGTTAAAATTGTCATCATTGTATTAATTATTTTCTCTTTTAAAATGAATGCATCAGAAAAAGAAAAAGACTCTCTTTCTGTTTCAAAAAATTTCCCTTCACTTGTTATTGAATTAGATAATTATGCTGGAATATTGACAGATGTTGCATCAATTTATAGAAAAAACTCAAATCATTTTGAATCATATTATATAATGGCTAAAAAAAATCACTCTAAAAAAGATTTTAAAGAAGCTATTGAAGAATTTGAATCTAGATTAAAACTAAATCCATTTGATATTGAAAGTATCATGCTAAGAGGAATTTCAAAAGATATGCTTAAGGACTACAAAGGAGCAATAACTGATTTTTCTACAGCTTTAAATTTTAATTCAAAAAACTCAAATATATACTTTCACAGAGGTTTCTCTAAAATGAGATTGAACTCTGATGAGGAAGCAAAAGAAGATTTCTCTAAAGCGATTGAAATAAACTCTCAATATGCAGATGCTTATTTTTTCAGAGGTATTTTAAATTTAAGAATGGAAAATAAAGAAGATGCTAGAAAAGATTTATTAAAAGCTATTGAATTAGGCAACGATAAAGCTACTGCATATCTTACAAAATTTATAAATTAACTAACCCCCTAATTACTTTAGAAAAAGAGGATGTTTGTCCTCTTTTTTATTGTTTTATAAACCTAATTGTTTCTTTAACAACCTCAGTCATTTCTTTTGTTAAAACACTTTTTGTATATGGATGAAAAGTTCTAAATGTATGATTGGAGTTTTCAATTAAACAAATTTCGCTTTTAGGATTCCAAAGATGTAATTGATGTGCTTCTTGAACATCAACAGATTCATCTTGTATGCCATGAATAATTAAGTAAGAAATTGTTAATTTCTCAACTGCTTTTTTAATATTTAATCGGATTTCATTCAATTTAAAATCCTGATAATACTGAAAATAATGAGGCATTTTCTGTTTTGTTCGGCCATTTAAAACATAAAAAACACCATCTTCTTCCCATTGTCTTAAAGCTTCTTTTTTAGGAAATCTATTGGCAAAATTAGCGACTCCGGCCCAAGAAACTACTTTAACAATTTGTTTGTTTTCTGATGCTTTGATTGTTACAATTCCACCAGCTCTAGAATGCCCAATTAAATAAAGTTGATTTTTATTGATCTCATTTTCGTACAATTCATTGTTAAAAACCCAATTAATTACTTGTTCTAAATCATCCAATTCTTTGGTGTAATTATTATTTCCAAAGGCTTCTAAATCGGGAAAATCAATAGGATTTTCAACCGTTCCTCCATTGTGTGAAAAATTAAATTTGATGAAGAAGAAATTGTTGTGTGCAAATTCTTTTGCCACGATATTCCACGCGCCCCAATCTTTATATCCCTTATAACCATGACAAAAAATAACAATTGGCTTAGGTTGATTATTTTCATTGAAGAAAACATCGGTTAATATAGGTTTAGAATGCAAACCATCAATTAATATATTTTGAATTGTCTTCATCTTTTAAAATATTTAATTTCCTTCTCAGTAAATGGAATATCGAGATTTAAAATCTCTAATATTAAATTTTTTATTTCATCTATAAATGGATTCAATTTATCTAAGGTAATTTCATAACCTTTCCCTCTAGAATCTTCACTTATATTAACTTGAATAAAACCTTCACGAATATTTTTAAAGGAAATATTTCCACTTAAAACTGACTGATTATTTATATTTTCAGCTTGATTTAAATACATATAAGCATATAACAACAACTGCATTACCTTGCTCTTTTTATCATCTGTTTTAATTTTATCAAATTGATTTAATTTGAGTTCAGCACTTGTAACTTTTCCTGTTTTATAATCTATTATTCTATGTTGTCCTTTTAAACTGTCAATTCTATCAACATTTCCCTTTAAAATAACAGGGAAATCCAATTCAGAAAATTTGAGTTCTGTTAAAAATGTTTTTTCAAGAGCAAGAATGTGTATTTCAGTGTTATTTTCGATATCCTTTAAATCTAAATCGAGCATTAATTCTACATACTTTTTAGCAACTTCGGTAATTAATTTATTTTTACCTGTTTGTAAATCTCCTTTTTTATAATATTTAACAAACTGAATGCCTAGTCTTTCAACATATTCTTTTTTCATCAAGTTTACGGAATCAATAGTCAAAATTGAATTAATAAAAGGAGTATAAAGCTCTTTCAATGTTTCATGAATTATAGTACCAAATGTATTTAACTCCATTGTTTCTTCAAGTTCTTCCATCTCTTTTATTTCCAAAACATATCTTTGATAAAACTCTATAGGATTTCTTACATAAGTTGCTAGGGCAGATGGAGAAATTCCTCTTTTTAATTTTGATTTAATTTTTTCAATAATTTCAGGAGTTTTCTTAACCTCAATCAATTTTTTAAGGTTATTACTAACATTTGGAGAAACAATAAACTGTTTAATGGAAGGATAAAGAATCTCTAACTGAGTTAAAAATCTGCTTTTTTCACTTGCTCCTAATGAATCTGTTTCGCTATTATAGATTAAATAAATAGTTGACGCTCGCTGGAGAAGTCTAAAAAAATGATAGGAAAATATTAAATCTCTTTCTATAAAGGTTGGTAAACCAAAATGTTTCTTGATATCAAACGGTATAAATGAAATATCTTTATTACCAGATGGCAAAATTCCTTCATTAACCCCCGTTATAATCAAAGTATTAAAATCCAATACTCTAGACTCTAAAACCCCCATTATTTGCAATCCGTTTAAAGGTTCTCCTTGAAAAGAAAGTTGTTCAGTCTTTACTAATTGATTAAAAAGCTGATGTAATATTTTTAATGAAATTACATCTTTATGAGTTTCATTTAAAACATCTAATTCTAAAAAAATAGTATTAAAACGCAAGAGATATTCTCTGTCCAACTCAACATTTACTTTTAAAAGCTCTTGTATTAATAAAAGCACACCCTTAATAATTGAAGAAACGTTTTCAGTTTGAGTCGTAAAAAAGCTGCCTAAAATTGATATGTTTTCCGAATAATTAATCTCAATAAATTTTAAGATGTCTTCTTTTGAAAGAAATAATTTATTAGAATTGATGATGTTTTCTTGAAAATAAGAATCTATAGCTTGTAAATCTTTATCACTTAATCTCAATAAATAAGATTGTCTGAAAAAATTGATTACATCATTGTAATAAAAAAAAGTATTGATTTTATCTTCCTGATTTTTAGGATTAATTAATAAAAATAGATTTTCAAACAAATGTTTTGCCGGAACTGAATTTAAAGGCAATCCCATTGTTATGTTTACTTGTTTTACCTCTTCAGGAAGAGAGTTTAATGCTGCAGGCAATAAACTTTCATCAGCTAATATTAAAGCAGCTTTATTAAAATTTGTTAATTTCTGAAGAATTTCACCAGCATATTTTAATTGAGAAACCTTTTTAGGAATCCCTATTATTTCTATATTATTAGTTATTGATTGACCTTCTTCTACCCATAAAAATGGATTTTTTTTATAATAATTCCACTCATTTTTATATCTCTTTAAAAAATGCCCAATTTTAAAATTTGACTCTAGCATTTCTTGATTAATATCCCAGTAAACAGATGCCATTTCGTGTTCTAAAAGTTCTTGAAAAATAGTTTCTTCGGCTTTATTTAAAGCGTTAAAACCTGCAAAAACAAAATGATGACTTACATGATTATTTATAAAATTCTGAATATTGTTAACCGCCTCTCTATAAAGCATCCCCTGATATCCAATTTTCTTTTCTAATAATAAATTATAAAGTTGATTATAGTAGGTGTGTAGATAATCAAAAAAAGTAATATAGTTTGATGTTAAAGGTGTTTGAGGATTCCAATCTTCAATTCTGTTTAAATCGCTTAAATTTTGAAAAATGGTTTTTGGATAAATTAAATGTCTGTCAATTTCATTAAAATCATTCAAGGCTATGGTTGCCCATTCATAAAATTTATCAAAAGAATCTACCTCTTTTTTGTAATTGAGTTTATAGATATTATAAAATTCGAACATCAAATGTATATTATCTATCAATTGCAACTCTGAAATTTCAATTATAAACTCTTCAATACTAATAATTTGAGGCAAAAAAGTTGTAGTTTTAAATTGCTCTTTAAAAGACTCTTTTACAAATAATCCAGCTCTATGTGAAGGTAAAATTATGGTAAGCTGAGTTAATGGAATATTTTTTTGGAGAACAGCTTCAACTACTTTTGAAATAAAAGATTTCATAGATTTTTTTATTGATGCTATAAAAATAAAAAAGCCTTTCCAATTGGAAAGGCTTTTAAAAAAATTAATTTTAATTATTTTTTGCTAACTGCAATAGAAACTTTTCTATTTTGAGCATATTCTTTTCCTATAACTTCGCCTTTACCAACAGCATTAATGGTCACATCTTTCAAAGCTTCATTTTTCAACAATAAGCCTTTAACATAATCTGCTCTGTTTTGCGAAAGATTTTTGTTTAATTTCTCAGTTCCTTCTTCACTTGCAAAACCTTCAATGTTAATAGTAATGTTATTTACTTTTGATTTGTAAGCCACTATCTCATTAACAAAATTTTGAAGACTTTCATTATCTTCAGTTTTTTTGCCTGCTACTAATTTAGCACTACCTTGTTTAAAGTTATCTACAGTAAATGGCGCTAGAACTGGCCAAGGACAACCTCCGTTTTCTTTTGGACCTGCCTCTTTAGGACATTTATCGTCTTTATCTAATGTTCCGTCTCCATCGGTATCTAGCCAAGGACAACCTTTGTTGGCTGCAGGACCAGCAACTTTAGGACAAGCATCGTCTTTATCAACAACACCATCTCCGTCTGTATCAGGACAACCTTTATTCGCTTTACTGCCTTTTTCAGTTGGACAAGCATCATCTTTATCAGCAATACCATCTCCGTCTGTATCAGGACAACCATTAAATGCTGCTAATCCGGCAGTATTAGGACAAGCATCGTCTTTATCAGCAATACCATCTCCATCTGTATCAGGACAGCCATTAAATGCTGCTAAACCGAAAACGTCTGGACAAGCATCATCTTTATCGTAAATTCCATCTTTATCGGTGTCTTTTCCACCAAATTTAATTACCAAACCTGCAGAATGTTGTAAATGATTTTTTTCTAAATAGAAATCATTGAATACATGTTTCCCTGCAGTTTGAAAATTTAAACCAACATTTTCATTGAACCAAAGGTTAAATCCTGCGCCTGCATTAAAAGTTCCAGCGCCTTCAGAATCAACCCAAGTATATCCACCACCTACAAACATATAAGGATCAAAGAAACTTGTTTGGCCAATAATATTATTGATGTCATATTTAAAATGTCCATCTAATGCAAAAAATGATACAGAAGGAACTTCTTTATCGCCTATTTTAGTAATTTCATTTATAGAAGCTGCTGCTTCAAATGTAAATCCATCATCAATATATTTTCCTACACTTAATCTAGAAATTGAAGGGATAACATTCCAATCCTTTACCTTAACAAAATCTTCGATTTTTTTAGTTCCAGGTTCGTGAATCGCATTTGCTCCAAATCCTATCACCCAAGGATTGTTAGCATCTTGCGCTTGAAGATTATTTGCTCCAATCATTATCAAAGCAAAAATGAATAGTTTAATTTGTTTCATTTTTTTATGTTTTAAGTTATAGCATTAGTAAAAATAATGTGAATTTTTCATTTAGCTAACACAAATATATAAAATATTATGATTTTTACTGAAAATAAAGTAAATTAAGGTATAATTTCCAACTCTTTACCAACTTTTATAAATGAATTAATGGCTTTATCAAGATTTTCTCTTGTATGAGCGGCGGATAATTGAACTCTAATTCTAGCCTTCCCTTTTGGAACAACTGGGAAAAAGAATCCAATTACATAAATTCCTTCATCCAATAATTTATGAGCCATTGTTTGAGCTAGTTTAGCATCGTATAACATAACAGGTACAATTGCAGAATCTCCTTCAACAATATCAAAACCTGCAGCTTTCATACCTTTTTTAAAATAATCGGTGTTTTTCTCTAGTTGATCTCTTAAACTAGTATCATTAGAGAGTAATTCAAAAACTTTTAAAGAAGCCCCTACAATAGCTGGAGCCAATGAATTGGAGAATAAATAAGGTCTAGAACGTTGACGCAATAACTCAATAATTTCTTTTTTTCCAGTTGTATATCCACCCATGGCACCACCCAATGCTTTTCCTAAAGTACCTGTAATAATATCAACTCTGCCCATTACATTTTTAAGTTCCAAAGTTCCTCTGCCTGTTTTTCCTATAAATCCAGCAGCATGACATTCATCAACCATCACCAACGCATCGTATTTGTCGGCTAAGTCACAAATTTCATCTAATTTGGCAACAATCCCATCCATAGAAAAAACTCCATCAGTAACAATAATCTTAAATCTATGTTGCTTTTTTTTGGCTTCAATCAACTGCTCTTCTAAAGAAGTCATATCATTGTTTTTATAACGATAACGATTTGCTTTGCATAAACGAACGCCGTCAATAATAGATGCGTGGTTTAATTCATCAGAAATAATAGCATCATCATCAGAGAATAGTGGTTCAAAAACACCTCCGTTAGCATCAAAAGCTGCTGCATATAAAATAGTATCTTCTGTTTGGTAAAAATTTGCTATTTTTTGTTCTAACTGCTTGTGAATATCTTGTGTTCCACAAATAAAACGAACTGATGACATTCCAAAACCATGAGTATCCATCACGTCTTTTGCAGCTTGAATAACTTCGGGATTATTTGACAATCCTAAATAATTGTTGGCGCAAAAATTGATTACTTCTTCGCCAGTTGAAATCTTAATAACAGCGTCTTGTGAAGTGGTAATAATTCTTTCTGATTTATACAAACCTGCTTCTTTTATTTCTTGAAGCTCATTTTGTAAATATTCTTTAATTTTTCCGTACATAATTAATATTTTTTTACAAATTTAATAATATGTATTGAGAGTTAAAGCAACTAATCAACTTCTTTTATAGTTATCGCTTCATTGATATAAACCAATAATTTTGATATTATAACATACCCCATTTGTTGAATATAAAAAGCATATTTATTGATTTGATCTATATGTTCTACTTTTTCCCTTCCCGTTTTATAATCTATAATTGTTACATGATTTTCAGAATTGACAATAATTCTATCTGGGATTATTATTTCTCCAAAATCAGTTAAAATTTCTCTTTCATTAAATATGGATAAGTTATGTTGAAAATAAATATTTAAATTAGGGTGATTTACTATTTTTTTTAACAAATCAGAAAATATTTTTGCTTCTTGAGTTGAAATAAAACCACTGTTTCTGGCATATTTTATAACAGTTTCAACATCATCTTCAGTATTAACTTGTGCTAATAACTGATGAATTTTGTTACCATAAATTGATGCTTCTTGAGCGATTGTTCCCCACCATTTTGATGAAGTTGTAACAATATTTACTTGTTTATCTGAAATTGAAGAGCCTATAAACTGTTTTTGAGCAATTGTTTTAACTTCTTTATCAAATTGAGAAACTTCGTCTTTAATTTTTATTTTTACTTTTTTAGATGTTCCTATTTCATAAACTACATTTTCGTTAGTATCATTTTTTGATGTTTTATTCTCAAAAAAACTCTTTAATAAATCACTATAATAATTAACTTCTTTTGATTCTTTCTTGGCATCTGAAATAACATATAATTGCTCAATAGCCCTAGTAAATGCAACATACAATAAGTTAAAGTTGTCTAATGCTAATTCTTCTTGACGTTCTTGATAGAGTTGTTCTCCAATAGTATCAATATTTTTAATTTGTTGCGTTAAATTTACTTTCATGGTAGGTAATCTATCAAACTCATTTTCGGGGAGTGATGGAATCCATGTTTGTCCATTTAACTCTTTTCTTATTTCTAAATCAAATGGAAAAATAACAATTGGGAACTCTAATCCTTTAGCTTTATGAACTGTCATAATTCTAACAGCATTGATATTCTCAGGAGCGATAATACTTAAATTTTCTTTTTGCAATTCCCATTCATTCAAGAAACCTTGAAGATTGTTTGTTTCTTTTAATTGATAATCGAGTAAAAAATCTAAAAAATATTGAACATATGCGTCAGAACTTTGTGCTAACCTGAATACCTGAATCAAATATTCAGTAGCTTCATATAATGATTTTTGAAGAAATTTTGAAAGGTTAAAATCAATTGTAATATTAGATAAACTCTTAAAGAAACCGTTAATGTTTTGATTGATTAAAGGATTAACAAAATCATGAAATGCCCCCGAAATTTCTAAATGATTATACAAAAATGAAGCAATTTTAAATTGAGCCTGCTGATTCAGTGGTTGATCTATATAAGTCATTAAATTAATAATAAAATCAACTTTTTCTGAATTTGATAAGAGCAACGATTCAGACGATACAACTTGAATCCCCTCGCTAATTAAATAATTTGCTACTGCTATTCCTTGTTTATTTTTTCTAACTAAAATACAAACATCATTTTTATTAAAATCAAGGTCTAATTCATCAATAATTGATTTTATCTTTCTTAAATAAGGCTGATAATTATCTTCATCTTCTTCCTCTTTTTCAACGAAAGAGACTTGAATATAACCACCATCATTATCATTTTTTACTTCTTGTTTTACCGTATTTAAAAACAAATTCTGATGATTTATATTCACTAAATATTGAGCAATATGACTAAAAAAATCATTATTAAAATTTACTACTGTTTTATAACTGCGATAATTAGTTTCTAAAAAATTAATACTTTTTGAAATTAAAAATGGATTGCTGCCTTCAACTTCTTCTTCAGATGTTAGGGTAATAAATTGCTCCGTTTTTCCACCTCGCCATCTATAAATTGATTGTTTTGCGTCTCCTACCAACATTAAACTTCCATCTTCTTGAGAAAGCGCATTTTCTATAAGTGGAATTAAATTTTGCCATTGTAACTCAGAAGTGTCTTGCATTTCATCAATAAAATAATGACGAAATTTGGTGCCTAATTTTTCATAAATAAATGGAGCTGGCTGGTCTTTAATTTCATCGCTAATTAACTGATTAAATTCAGCACTCAATAATAAATTTTTATCAACCTTCAACTTTTGAAGTTCTTTATTTAAATGATTTAAAACTGCATAAGCAGAAATATTTTTAGAAACCAAAAGGCTAAGCACATAGTTAGAATATTCCTTTTGAAAAAGAAATTTACTTTGATTATAATTCTCTATGAGTTGTTCAGAAATATCATCGATTATGGCTTTCTTATCAGCAGACAAACTTTTGCTGTACAATACTTCTAATTCCATATTTTTATCAAGTCTTCCGTCAAAGTTTACTGTATTGTGATTATTTCCAAAGTTGATAAGTTTTTTGAAAAAATTAGGTAAATCACTATAACTAAAGTGGCTTTCAACATCATTTTCTATCATCAATTGCAGTCCAATTTCCCCTAAATTCTTAAACTCATTTTCGAGTTGTTTTTTTCGTTTAAAAAGTTTCTGATTCAGTGTTTTAAATTTTTCTAAATCAAAATGTGAGGTTTGTTTAAAATGAATTCTATCCGATTCATTTAATAAAACTTGAGCATTTTCTCTAATAACTTCTGTGAAATCCCATGATTTATTTTCTTCAATATTTTGAAGTGCATAATCAATTAAAAAATTGGTTAATTCTTCATCTTTTCCAATCTGAGCGATTAATTGATCAACTGCTAAATCTAATAATTTTTTTGACTTAAGTTCAACATCAAAATTGATTGGCAAGCCCAAATCAAAAGCAAAATTTCTGATTAATTTGTGCGTAAAACTATCGATGGTAGAAACACTGAACGAGCCGTATTTGGTTAAAATTTGCTGTAAAACGCTGATGGATCTTCGGTGAATTATTTTTGGATCAAGATTGATTTCTTCCGCAATTTTTAAAAACATATCGGTTGGATGGCTCAAAATAGTTGAATCGGCAAACTGACGAAGATTTTTAACAATCCGCGCTTTCATTTCATTGGCGGCTTTATTGGTAAAAGTGATGGCCAAAATATACTGAAATTGATTAGAGTCATTGCTTTTTAAAACAATTTTAAGATATTCTTTTACTAATGAAAATGTTTTACCGCTTCCGGCAGAGGCGTTATAAACTTGAAATGTAGCGGTGTTTTCCATTGCAGCTATTTCCATGCAAAATACGGATAATTAAGTAAAATTAAATTTATTTTGTTGTGAAAAAGTAACAGTGCATAACGTCCTGTGAGTACACTTCAGCCATCTCCTTTCTAGCAAAGAATTTTCTGTTACAAAAAAAATTAATTATAAAGATAGGCATTCTATTTTACCAGAAATCAGCAATTGATTATGTGCACTGTCATGATCTGATGTTCTAGTTTACATTGAAAAAACAATTATTTAAAACGGATTTGTAAATTTAATTTAAAGTAATACTGACTGTTGACCTGATAAATTTTTCCAAACTCATGTCTTGTACTACTTGCCGTTTCTAGTTTTGTGTTAACAAATAAATAATCTTCAAAATGATTACGATTATAAATATGATAACAAAGAATTTCTCCATCCTCCTTTACAATCAGATATCCACCAGTTGTATCATAAGTTCCTGTCCAAACTTTAGATGGTGTCATTCCTAAAGCCACGTCAGTTAGGAATCTTTTGAGTTTATATTCGTAAAAAGTGTGTGCGAATTGATTATCATATTTGAGAGGATTAACAGCATTTACATTATCAGAAAGATGTTGAATTGTATTCAAATTTGAAGTAAAAAAATATTTTAAAATTTCAGCTAAAATATTTGGTAAAAGACTGTCAATCAGAACTAAATTATTTTTAAAAATATCATTTTCCAACGTTACATATTTTAGATTACCTCC